>JAJXWL010000227.1 GCA_021781625.1 bacterium | reverse complement strand
CCTCGACCAGTGGAAGGAAGAGGGGGTTGTTCCTTCTTCGTATCAACCTAGCTTTCCAAACGATACACCCGGGCTTCCCAAGGTTGAAACTCGCTGAGCGAGTGGGAACTCTTGTCAGACTCGTTGGTGTGGTCAGGGTAGTTCGAAAGTAAAAGTGTGGCGTGGGTTGTCAGTCCCACAGCTTTCGCCTCGTCAACAGACCAGCTCGTGATTTGGCCGCAAAAATTCAGAATGATCAAAAGCGTGTGCGGACCACGGCGTTGGTAGACGAACAGCTGTTCGTGGTTTTCTAACAGAGGGACGTAGGTGCCCTCTACCACGGTGGGCTCTTGCCGCCGCAGACGGATCAAGGCCTGGTAGTAGCGAAGCACCGAATGAGGATCTGCCAGCGCTTGAGCGACGTTGATGTGCGTAAAATTGGGGTTCAAGTCCATCCAGGGAGTTCCTGTTGTGAAGCCCGCGTTCTTTTGAGAGTTCCAAGGCATGGGGGTTCTGGCGTTGTCGCGGCTTACACGGTGGATAGCGTTCATGATCCACGATTCCTCGTGCCCTTGTTTTCGTGCGGTGGCGGCAAAGTGAAAGGTTTCTAAATCTCGGTAGTCCTCAAGGCGTGGAAAGGAGACATTGGTCATACCTAGCTCCTCGCCTTGATAGATGTAGGGGGTCCCTTGCAGGGTGTGCAATAGGGTAGCCAACAGCTTGGCTGATTCCAGGCGGAACTCTTTGTCATCGCCAAACCGAGATACTTGTCGAGGCTGATCATGGTTGCTTAGGTATAAGCTGTTCCAACCTTTACCGGCCAGACCAGTTTGCCATTTGGTGACGAGGTGTTTAAAGTCCGATAGTTTCCACGGCTGAACATCCCACTTGCCTTCGGGGCCCGCATCAACCCCCATGAGTTCAAATTGAAACACCATGTTGAGTTCTTGCCGCTCCGGTGACACATATAACGATGCCGTCTCGGGGGTCACCTCGGGGGTTTCGCCTACGGTCATGACATCGTAGCGGCTCAAAACCTCACGGTTGAGTTTGTGAAGCAAGGTATGGGTGAAGGGCTGATTCGCGTAAAAGCTGGGGTCGTGAACATAGCCGTCGGGGTGGGTAGGGGCGTGAGGGGAATCAGGGAGGCCCTCTGGTTTGCCGATAAAATTGATGACGTCCATGCGAAACCCATCAATTCCTTGATCCAACCACCATTGAATCATCGTAAAAATCTCGTTTTGAACCTGAGGGTTTTCCCAATTGAGATCAGGCTGTTTTTCAGAAAATAAATGGAGGTAGTAGTCTCCGGTGGCGGTGTCAAACTTCCAAGCAGAGGGCGAGAAAAACGAGGCCCAGTTGTTGGGTTCTTTACCGTTTTTCGGCGGTCGCCAAAGGTAAAAATCTCGCTTTGGACTGGTTTTAGCCTTTCTAGACTCGATAAACCAAGGGTGCTCATCCGAGGTATGGTTCACGACCAAGTCCATAACCAGTTTCATACCCCGTTTGTGCAGGCCGTTCAAAAGAGCTTTCCAATCGGCCATGGTTCCGAAATCTTTCATGATGCCGTAGTAATTCGAAATGTCATAGCCGTTATCGTCGTTGGGGGATTCGTAAACAGGACTCAGCCAGATCACGGTAACCCCTAAATCTTTGAGGTAGTCAAGACGACTGACGATTCCCGGTAAGTCACCAATCCCATCGCCGTTTGAATCTTGAAAACTGCGGGGGTAAATTTGGTAAACAACGGCTTCTTTCCACCACGGTTGTTTCATAAAGTCTCCTTGACTTGATTTCTCGAATAATTTTTAAGCGAGTCGCGCACGCTATGAAAATCCCAGCTTTCTAAGGTTAAAAGGCACGTTCGCCCCGCAATGTTTTCGGGGTAATGAGCGTCGCTACCCCGCACAAGAGCAAGCTCATCGGCTTTGAGGTTTCCTAGCCCTTCGCGAACTTCTAAGGCAGTGTATGCGCCGGGGGGGAGGTAGCCTAGTTGACTGCTGATGGACTGTGAAGGTCGGTCCACATGAGCAGGGATCCACAGACCTCCCGAAGCCAGGCAGTGCTCACCAAGGCTCGATAACGACAACGTGGTTGCGGCCCCCAACCAAAACGGAACTTCGCCTAAAATATTTTCGTTTTCGTCTACCCAGGGCTGATCACCCCACTTATCAGGGCGATTAGGGATTTTGATCAGGGCCGCTTCGATGATTTGCCCAAAGGCCAAGGCTTCATCCGCTGTCGAAAATAAACAAAGGCAGTGAAGCTCTTCGACGGTTGTGACTTCTAAACCGCACAGGGGGAGCAAGCCAGCTTGATGGCAAAGCTTCTCGAAGGCAGGGGTGTTGAGGGCGCTGTTGTGATCTGTAAGCGCTAAGACTTGGACGCCACGTTCGGCGGCAAGCTTAACAAGAACGCGAGGGGACATTTCTAAGCTAGCGCAAGGAGATAAACAGGAATGATTATGAAAATCTGCCACGACCTCCACGTTTGACCTCCCCGTTGACACCCCTTTTAAGTAGGTGTCTCTTGAGAGAGTTTGATAGCTTTCCAGCGTTCCTGCAAGTCGTGCGGACTCAAAAATTTCATTTGTTCCGCTCCACCGCTTTGTGCCTCTAGGGCACGAAACCGACGCTCAAACTTGGCATTTCCTTGAATCAAGGCACTTTCAGCACTCATCCCCAAGGTTGACGCCCAAACGGCCAGAGCCTGGAGCAGATCACCTAGTTCTTCTTGCCGGCGTTCGGTCGAACCTGCCAGCTCGGCTTGTAGCTCGGCCCATTCTTCTTTTACCTTGTCCAGAGCCTCAGCAGGAGTCCCCCAGCGAAACCCAGTTTTTCCTGCTTTGCTGACCAATTTTTCAGCCCGTGCTAACGAAGGAAGGGAGCGAGGAACCTTATCAAGAACACTTGCCAGGGTCTTGCCTTCGCTGCTTTGTGCCTCAGCTTTTTTAATGTGGTCCCACTGCTGTGTGACCTCTTGTGCGGTGTTGGCTTGAGCATCCCCAAAAACGTGGGGGTGCCGGCGAATCAACTTTTCGCTTAAAACCCGAACGACATCGTGAATCGTAAAGTGCCCCGCCTCTTCGGCGATCTGCGCATGAAATACCACCTGAAGAAGAACATCACCGAGTTCTTCACAAAGGTGGTCGGGGTTATTTTCTCCGGCGGCCTCTATTACCTCAGCGCTTTCTTCAAGCAAGTACGGCAAAAGGCTGGCATGAGTCTGTTCTCGGTCCCAGGGGCACCCATTGGGTGCCCGAAGCCGTTTCATAAGGTCTAAAAGACCGTCAAACGAAAGGCTTTGATTCATGAGCGGTACAACGGATCAGCGCCGATGGTTCCTTCGAGTGCTTTTAAAAAGTCGGGCGAGTTCAACCTGCTCAACTC
>JAJXWL010000226.1 GCA_021781625.1 bacterium | reverse complement strand
TGTCCCACTACGAAGCCCCCCCTCTTGCCCCCCGCCCGAAATCAGATCAGGAAGCATGGCCCCGGGAGCATGGTACAAGGCCCCAATTCCTTTAGGACCATAAATCTTGTGGGCCGAGAAACTCATATAAGTCACACCCCAAGACTCAGGGGCAAGGGGGATTTTTCCCAGAGCTTGAACCGCATCGACCAAAAAGGGAACCTTCTTTGCTTTCAGCAAGGGGGCTAGCTCTTGAATCGGCTGAAGTGTCCCAATTTCATTATTAGCCGCCATCAGCGAAACCAAAATCGTACGGGGAGTCAGGGCCTGGAGAATGTCCTGAGGCTCATAGAGTCCTTGGGGCGAAGGGCGAAGCCACGTTACCTCGGCACCCCGGGCTTCTAACCACCGATGAGGTTCGAGCACCGAGGAATGTTCGATCAAACTGCAAACTAAATGCGGCTTTTCTCCGCGAAGGAGCGAGGCAAGCCCGAGGCCTTTGATGACCATATTGTTGGCTTCAGTTCCGCACGAGGTAAAGAGCAACTGCTCTGGCTTGGTATCTAGACATTCCGCGAGGGTACGTCTGGCCTGCAGGATTTGCTCAAAGGCGGCTTGTCCTGGTTCGGTGCCGGACGAAGGGTTGGCAAACCCCAGTCGTCCATCGTGATAGTCATGCAAAACCTCGGCCACCTCACGACGCAGGTACGTTGTGGCGTTGTGATCCAAGTAAACCTCTTGAAAATCTGAGACCTGGAGTTTGGCGGGCGGCTTACAGGTCTCTTCAGAGGTTTGAATGGGAATTCCGGTCCACGTATACAGGCTGTTGAGCCCATGGGGAAAAAGCCGCTCGAGTTCTTCGCGGGTCACCCCCAGGCGTTTTTTGAGAGTTAGGTACAAAGGCCCCACTTTGTTTTTTTCGTAATACTCAAAGGTGAACTCGAGAATCTCTCGGTGCCGGTCGGTGAGCTCCGTTTTGGTGAGCCTGGCCATCCGAGAGATCTGAGTGAGCCGGTAATTGCTTAAGGTCACTTAACCCCTCGCCCCCGGGTAGCGCTCAAAGGGATAGCCTCCACGGGATTCGCTCATCCCTTGTACCGTTTGCTCAAAGACCGACCAGGGCATTCCTAACCCAAGACGGTCAGCTTCGTATTGGGCAATGAGACGGGCTCCTACACAGTAAGACGAATAATTCATTTTTCCTGTTAAATAAGGTCGAACCACGAGGTCGGAATTCACCACCCTGACGGGGCCCATACTGCCTTCGACGCGTTCTCCGGTTAAAAACATCCAAGCCTGGGCTATACGGGTCAATTCAACGGGGCGGACATTCAGCGTGACCACATCGGGTAAAATGTCCGTTTCATCAAACTCAGGACTGAAAAAAAACACAGCCTCCATGGACGCCGGTTGAAGTGCCGACATTTGTGCGATGGCTTTTCGGGCGATTTCGGGGGTTTTGAACCTCCCACTGTCGTTTTCGCCAAATAAACAAAACTCCCGCCTTCCAGCGGCTGGAGCAGCATAGACCGTGCCGTTGGTAAAATCTTCAGGGGAGGGAGGCGTAAAGGCCGGTTGGGGGGCTTGTTCGCGCATAATTTCGGTATACACCCGTTTTCCCGCAAGTGGTTTGGTTTGATGTTGGTCAACAAGCCCCAGGGTAATCGCGGCGGCGATACAGCCTATGTTATTGAGGGTCAAAAGAACGGCGTCCCCCAGGCTAGCTTGGCGGTTGGCCTGACAGCTGGTTAATGAAACATTGTCCGTTTCGAAGCTTTTCACTTCGGGGGGGATAGCTTCCCCCTTGCGGTAAAATTTCACCCCAGCGAGAGGAATGTTTAAAGGCCAGTCAGCCATGTTGGTCAAAAGCGCCTGAGAGAGTTGTTGAAAACGTGTCATGCCGCATCCCCTCGGTGCTTATTCACATAGGTGGCATAACCCCGGTCGGTGCCTTGAATATGTTGAACTAGCCAGTCTTTCAAAAAGACCAAAATCTCACTGCCCACCGAACCTACACCCGATTCAAAATCTTGGCGAAATTTGGTGATCTGCTGGATAAAATCTTGGTGCTTAGCCAGATGGGCCGTTTTACCCGGGTAGGCCGTGGGCATGAAAAGCTGTTCTTCGTCATGAAAGTGGGTTTGGGTGTAGTTCGCCAATTCTTCGAGGATGGAGGCGAGTTCACCTCGGTTCCCCCCGAGTAAAAAGCTGTGGTGCAAATCATTTAAAAGCCGCACGAGCTTTTGATGCTGGCGATCTACGGCGTCGACCCCCAGGGCAAAGTCCGACGTCCACTTGATGAGTTCTCCCGAGCCTAAAAGCCCTTCTTGGGCTTGAATTTGCTGGATGATGCTTAAAGAAACTTGATTTAAATCTGAGTAAAGCTTTTCTCCTTCGGCGTGCTGTCCCGCCAGGGTGAGGCGTGTGATGTCCCGTGCCAAAGCGTGCAAGCGTTCATGGTCTTGGTTGAGGGTTTGAAAAACCCCAGGGGGTAAAACAGCCTTGCCAGCGGTGTCCATCCATTGACCTAAATCACATTGGTGATGATCCGAAACTTGTTCGGGTCTGAGCTGAACCGTCCCATCTAGAACACCTCGGATTCGCGTCAGCCAACTGAGGTGTTGAAGCACCAAAATGGTGGCTTTGCTGTGGACTGGGGAGTCCCCTTGGGACAGGTATTGTTGTGTTGTCGAAAGTTGCCGGATCGTCGATTGAGTCAGCGTGGTCGCAGAAAGGTTAACTTCTTTGGCGGCCTCACGCACGTCGAAGATTTCGTTCTTAAGTCGTGTTTCTTCTTGTAAAAGTGCGGATAAATGCTCTGACATTTGCTGTGAGCCCACACGAAGGTGTTCACTTTCTTGAGAGGTGCTTTGAGCGACTTCGCGAAGATTGGCTATTCCTTGCAGAATTTCTTTACCTCCGAGGGCCAATTCTCGGGTTCCTTGCTCAATTTCATGAAAACTTAACGCTGTGGCTTTGGTTTTTTGCTCGACTTCAGAAAAAAGCTGGGCTGTTGCTTGGCTTGAAGTTTCGGCTTTGCGAATGGACGTTATCCAGGATTTGAGCTTCTTGCTGACTTGACTGGCATTTGCCGCTGAGGTCTCGGCAAGCTGGCGGACTTCATCGGCAACAACGGCAAAGCTTTGACCGTATTCCCCGGCATGGGCGGCCTGAATGGCAGCATTCATGGCCAAAATCCGTGTCTGGCTGGCAATGGTATTGATGACAGACAAAAAGGTTTGCAGGTCATCAATCCCCTTGGTCACCTCTTGGATCACAAGTAGCGTTGACGTCATTTCTTTTTGGCCGCTTTGCGACAAGTGTTCTAACTCTTGAACATCGCCCAGACGGGTGGTGCTAACTTCGCTGATGCGGACAATGGAGGCGCTGATTTGCTCAATGGCGGCGGAA
>JAJXWL010000225.1 GCA_021781625.1 bacterium | reverse complement strand
ATTGATCCAGGCGGCTTCCTCTGTGCATAAAAGGGAAATCACATTAGCTACGTCTTCGGGCACAGTAAGCCGACCAAAGGGGTTGCGCAAACGCGCGGTAGCTTTCATGGATTGGTTACCGGGGATGGCGGCTAAGGCGGGTGTTTCCGTGACTCCCGCTTGAACAATATTCGACCGAATACCGTAAGGTGCAAACTCAACGGCAATGGCTCGCGAGACGGCTTCCATGGCAGTCTTGGCGGCCGATACTGCGGCATACCCCCTCCAAGCGACTTCGTTCCCTTCACTTGTCATGCCTAAAACACGGGCGTCAGGAGCAAAAAGCTGGGCCGAAAACACCTTTTGAACCCATGTCAATAAACTCGTTCCCATGCTAAACACAGTTCGGGCCATATCTTCTTCTTCAATAAGGGTTTCACCATAAACAGGTGGGTTTAGAGTATGAAAATGAGGCACTCCCGCTTGAAAGAGTCGTTCCATTGCTTGAGTCAATTTTTGAGATTCTATTCCCAGTTCTTGGGCGAGCTGCCCCACCGCTGTTTCTGCACCTTGAGACTTTACTGTGGCAACAAGAGGTTTCAGGTTGCCAAAAGCTATCGAATGGAGCAAAACTCGTACCTTTCCGTTACCTATTTTCGATTTCAACGTTTCGAGGGAGGAGTTCATTCCCTCTTCACTCAGAGCGTCAACATTTAAAAACAGCCCCTCCCCACCTAGGGAGCGAATGCTGTCAAATTCTTGTTCAATGCGTTCCATAGCGCCCTTACGGTCGCGATGAAGAATGCAGATACTCATACCTTCTTGGGCAAGTTTTTTTGCTGTGGCTAAACCAAAGCCGCTTGAGCCGCCGAGAATCAGCGCCCATTGGTCCCTATGAAATTTTTTCATCTGCTTCCTTAATAGAATCTGGAGTGTGATCCCTGTCTATTTCCCCTGTCAAGCTTTGGTTGGCCCGAGTTTCCCAGACCCCATGACAATAGCACTCTCTATACTTCAGTATAAGCACAAAACCGTGCCCTAGCGGTACGTTCTGGCACACTTTCTTGCAACTTTATCTAGCTAATAGTTTTGGCAAGCTCCTTAGAATCCGAGATAATTGTCCCAATAGACCATACTACCTTGAGGCACGAATATTTCAAGTCCTTTATACTACGGATGTCCACAAACTTTACAATGGGTACGTGCAACACCTTTTGATCGATTTGAAGGCGAAAGATCAATATAAAAATTCTTAGTGCAGCGGCACCGGAAGCCGGTCTTTAGCCGGGGGTGTTCCAAAACAACGTTTATATTCCCTGCTGAATTGCGAGGCACTTTCGTACCCCACACGAAGAGCCGCCTCATAGGCTTTCTCACCTTCTTGCTGAATCAGCTCTTTGGCCTTGTGCAAACGAATATTCTTGATGTACTGCAGGGGCGAGGTGCTCGTCACAGACTTAAATACAGAGTAAAACGCTGTTGTGCTCATTCCCGCCTCGCGAGCCATGCTGGGAATATCCAGAGGTTTCGCATACTCCTCGTGAATTTTATGGATAGCCTGAGTCACTTGCGAAACCCCGCGTTGACTCAAGGCCAACTCGCGCAAGGCCTCACCTTTTTCACCGCACAGCACACGAAACAAAAGCTCTTTCAAAAAAACCTGCCCCAAAACTTTTGTTTCATTTCTCGAGCCCAGACATTCTAAGAGGCGCAGAGCCGCATCAAGGATGGTTTCGGTAGTGCTCGCGCTATACAGACTCACCACCGAGTTGTCTTGGGGTGGAGGGAGGGACTCAAGGTTCGACAACATTTCGCGGATCACCTGGGGGTCAAGTTGAATTATTAGGCCCAAGATGGGTTCTTCATTTTCGACAATAGCCTCACACACCACGGGTAAGGGGACGGTTTGGACATAGTAATGTCCCGGATCATAAACAAACCGCCGATTTCCCCAGTAAATATCTTTGCGGCCTTGAGCTAAAAGAATGATTTGGGCGGCATATAACTGAGAACGCTGTTTATAGGCCTCATCCCGTCTAAAAATCGAGACACCGGGGACCCCTGTCTCGACGACACCCTGTTCCGAGAGACGGTCCAATAGAAGGACTTTGAGACGAGCCAGCTTTTGTTCCATCATGCGATGACTCCTTAGGCAATTTCCCTATTATGCACATAAAAAGGGAAGAAGGGGCAGAAAAACAGCATTCCTTGTAAGATTAGGCAAGACATTTGGTAAAATAGGCATTTTTCTTTACTTCACGCTTGCCTATTTTCTTTTCATAGAAAAGATTGAACAGGGGGTTGTATGAAGACTCGTGAACTAGGCAAAAGCGGTTTAACCGTTTCGGCGCTGGGGTTGGGGTGTATGAGGATGAGTTTTGGTGATGCGCCGATTGGAACTAAGGCTGAAATGATTCAATTGATGCACCGAGCTGTAGAACTCGGGGTGAACTTTTTTGACACCGCCGAGGTGTACGGACCCTTTACCAATGAAGAATTGGTCGGAGAAGCACTCAAACCCTTTAAGAATCAGGTGATCATCGCCACCAAGTTTGGGTTCAAGCATGGGGCTCAGGGCCCCTTGCCAGGAATCGGCTTAGACAGCCGCCCCGAACAAATTCGTCGCGTTGCGGAAGCTTCCCTGAAGCGTTTGGGCGTCGAGGCGATTGATCTGTTTTATCAGCACCGTCCAGACCCCCAAGTTCCTATCGAAGACGTCGCGGGGACCGTGGGCGATCTGATTCGCGAAGGGAAAGTCAAACACTTTGGCCTTTCGGAATCCACGGCCGAACAGCTTCGACGGGCTCACGCTGTTCAAAAGGTGACCGCCCTTCAAAGTGAGTATTCCCTGTGGTTTCGCGAGCGAGAAAACGACCTGCTTCCGGTCTGCGAAGAGCTAGGAGTCGGTTTAGTTCCCTATAGTCCTTTGGGTCGAGGTTTTCTCACCGGTACGATTACCGAAAAGACGACTTTTGCCGAAAACGACATTCGCGCCAAGAACCCCCGCTTTACAGCCGAAGCCCTTCGGGCGAACCAGGTCATGGTGGATCTCTTGAAAGAGTTGGGCACAGAAAAGCAGGCAACGCCCGCACAAATGGCGCTCGCCTGGCTTTTGGCCCAAAAGCCCTGGATCGTCCCGATTCCTGGTAGTCGAAAACAGGAACGCTTGGAAGAAAACCTTCGATCGGTAGACGTAAACTTGACCGCCGAAGATCTTTCACGTCTGCGCACCGCCGTCGAAAAAATCACGATCGTCGGAGACCGTTACTAAAATTTCAATCCCTGCGTATTCAAGGAGAAATCATGAAAGCAGCCATTTTTCAAGGAAAAGGAAAAGTCACGATGGAAGAACGCCCGAAGCCGAGCGTTCGCCAGCCCAACGAAGCCATTGTCCGGGTTGTCCGTGCCTGTGTTTGCGGCTCTGACCTTTG
>JAJXWL010000224.1 GCA_021781625.1 bacterium | reverse complement strand
GATCCTCAAGCTGTTTTGAGTGTTATAAAAATTGCTGCGTTGGCCGGTCAGACGGAAGCTTTTTCTGCGCTTGTCACCTTGTTGCAAGATACTCCCCCGACGGGGCTGGACAGAATTGAGATCGATTACGCCATGACGCGGGGGTGGCTCAACTTGGGAGCTTTAGGTCCAGCACTAGACGCGGGTCTTTCTCTCTTAGAGAGTCAGGGAATACGGCTTCCCCATCAACCAAAGCTTTGGGATGTTGTTGTGGGAACGTTGCCCTTGCAGATGACGCTGGGCTCTTTGAGCTTGGAACGTCTTTTGGACAGGCCAGCGGCCAAAGGACGGACCTCGCTATTAATTCTTGAAGTCATTCAGATCTTGTCGACAGCGGCTTTTTTTTATCGTCCCTTATTGATCCCCATTTTGACAGCTAAAAACATCTTGTATGGGTTGAAAGCTGGTCTTTCTGCCGGGTTGGGCGTCAGTTTCGCGACGTTGGCGTTTCAACAGGCTGTGATCTTTAAAAACCCGGGCCAAGCCTTCCGAACTCTGATCTGGGCAGAAGAAATTCTCAATAAGTATCCTTCTAAGGATGCTCAAGTTCGCGTCGATTTTTTAGCCTGGTCGTTTGTGCGCTGGTGGGACTTGCCGTTGGTAGGGGTTGGGACCGCTCTTCTTGAAAACTCCCGGACTGCCATGGCCCTTGGGATGAATGACACGGGTTTTAGTAGTTTTGTCATAGGCGTATATTACGAGCTTTGGGGGGGGCAGGAACTTTCGTCTGTTCTAGGTAAAGTTGAAGAAAAAGCTCGGACGATTGAATTGCAAGGGAACTCCCAAACCCTCATAATTTTAAAAGGGATTCAGGCCTTTCTGACTTACCAAGCGGGCGGGGATCGTGAAGAATTTGAAACTTTTCGGAAAAGCCTCGTGGGTCATCGAGAAAAAAAGGTTTGGACAACGTACTTTAGTTTGGGCGGGTTAGTGCTGTTGACGGACCTGCTGGACGGGAATATTTTGAACTCCCTTGAAGTTGCCCAAACCTTGGTAGCCAAATTGTCTGTGGTAGGTCTTGCGACCTATACCTACCCGATTATTCTGGTATTGGCTGCGGTGTTTGGTTTACTTAACAACGGTCTCAAACCACACTCCCCATTAGTTCTTAAAGTGCGCCGCTTGCTCAAACGTTTTGAAGACAAAGGAGCTGTCAGTTTTCGGGGACAACGGATCTTACTCGAGTCGGTGCTTGTCCGCAACGAAAAAAAATTTGCCGAGGCTCATTGGTTGGCTACGATCGCCATTGATAGATTTTCGCAAGATAGTCAGACCTTAATGGTTGCCTTGGCGTTAGAAGTTCGTGCGACGATTCTAGAGGATCAAAATCTGGCCGAACTCGCACGCCGGGATTGGAAAGCTGCCTATTGGTCTTGGCGTGAGCTCGGGTACCTGCGTCACTCGGCGTTCCTTGCTACGACGAGGAGTTACCTATCCCCTATTTCGGGCAACTCTGCCGAAGTGGGCTCGCGTTTGGCGGCTCTGGAAAACTTTGCCAATGCCTCTCTTCAACTGATGCAGCAAACCTCCCGAGACGCTTTGGCCGTCAAGGTTGAAGAGCTCTTTGGTGAAGGAGGTCAAGAACGGATTCGGGTTCTTGTTCTCAACGGTCAGGTGTGGCAACAACTGGGCAGCGTCAAACAAAATCTCGAAAAGAAGCAGGCTCCTCTTTTACTCCTTCATCGAGCGTGGGATCAGCAGGAATTGATCGTCGTAGACGGTCGGGGCCTTGAGAAAATTCCTGATCCCTACCTCAAAGGGCATCGGGGAAGTCTGGCGATTCTGCCTCTTGTTCGAGAAAAGCGTACTCAAGCTTTGGTTTTTCTTGAACACCCTGTGTTAACAGGAGCCTTTCCTGATCGCCGAATCGAAGCTTTAAAGCCCCTGGCGGCTCAAGCCGCTGCGGCCTTTGAAAGCCGTAGTCTTCTTGAAGAAATGGAAGCCAGAGTTTCAAGACGCAATGTGGATCTTGTCAAGGAACGTGATCGTGCCGAAGCTCTGCTTTTGAATATTCTGCCCCGAGCCGCCGCAGAGGAGCTTAAAAACACAGGCAGAACCCGTGCCAAGACCTACCACAACGTGACGGTCATCTTTCTGGATTTTGTGAGCTTTACCTCGGGTGCCGCCAAGATGGAGGCTCAAGATCTGGTCGATCTCATCGACGAGTATTTTTCGGGTTTTGATAAGATCATGGATCAGTGGGGACTCGAGAAAATTAAAACGATGGGCGATGCTTATATGGCCGTTGCTGGACTTCCTGAAGGCGGTTCTTCGGCGGCGTCCTTGGCCGTTGAAGCGGCCAAAGCCATGCTTCAATTTGTCGCTCAGGTTGGTCAAAAACGCAAAGACCGGGGCTTGATGGGTTTCCAGGCTAGGGTAGGTTTGCATTCGGGTCCCGTTGTCGCCGGGGTTGTCGGAACCCGAAAGTTTCAATTTGACATTTGGGGAGACACGGTGAACGTTGCCGCACGGCTTGAGCAAAACTCTGAACCTGGCCGCATCAACCTCAGCGAGGCTACCTGGAATTTGGTGAAAGACAAGTTTAAAACCCAGCCACGGGGAAAAATCTTAGCAAAAAACAAGGGCGAGATCGAGATGTATTTTATCGAAGAGTAGACCCGGAAGTGACTGTTGCTTATCTTTGGAATCAGAAATTCAAACTTTGAAGAAATCAAGGAAGATTAGGGAGGCATAACATGAGCTTAACTCAGGACCTTGCCAATTTGAAACGTGAAATGAACGAAAAGTTGCCCCCGATAGGCCGAACCTTGTTCGAAAAACTGATTCAAGATTTGAAGGACCAACAGCTTGCCGAAAAAGCCTTAAAGGAGGGTGACCAGATCCCCTCATTTTCATTGCCCGATGGGTCAGGTCGGTTGGTTTCCTCGGGAGAACTGTTGGTACGCGGTCCGTTGGTCATCAGCTTTTATCGTGGTTCGTGGTGCCCCTACTGCAACCTCGAGCTTCGAGCTCTCCAAGAAGCCCTTGGGGACTTTCGTTCGTTGGGAGCCGAATTGGTGGCGATTTCACCTATGACTCCTGACAACAGCTTGAGCTTTGTAGAAAAAGAGAAACTCGAGTTTCCCGTTCTTTCCGATGTGGGCCTCAAGGTTTCCAAAGAATTTGGGCTGGTCTATACCATTCCCCTTGAGGTTCGCACGTTCCTCCAAAAAGCTGGCGCAGATTTAAGCAACTTCAATGGTGACGGAACATGGAGGCTTCCGATGCCGGCAACTTACGTTACCGATCACGACGGCGTCGTTGTGGCTAGGGTTAACGCCGACTACCGCGAACGGATGGACCCTCTTGATATTTACAGCGTCTTGCAAAAATTGACCTAAACTGGACGAAAGGGAAAGCAATATGAACCGC
>JAJXWL010000223.1 GCA_021781625.1 bacterium | reverse complement strand
CGGTCTTCGGCCGGAACACCGCTGGGTAGGAGGAGCCTCTGAAATCAACGGGCGTTCTTTTTTGTGCAATATTCCTACGGAAGAGGTTTTCTCGGCTCCCGATGCGGGGGCAGTCCAAGGCCGTGTCGCACTGACTAAACCCGTCAGCGTCCTAGGAGCTCAGGTACAGGGCGGTTGGCTTGTCTTTGAGAATGGTAAAGTGGTCTCTTCTGGGGCCGAACGTAACGCAGAAAACCTTAAACGGTATTTTGAAATCGACGAAGGAGCTGCCCGCTTGGGCGAAGTAGCACTGGTCGATGAAGATAGTCCCATCGCCCTTAGCGGCCGTCTTTTTGGAAGTTCTCTCTACGATGAAAATGCCGCCTGTCATATTGCCTTAGGTGCGGCGTACCCCATTTGTTACGAGGACCCTGAAAAACTCACTTCGGATGACGCCAAAAAACAACGCGGATGTAACCTCAGTAGCGTCCATACCGACGTCATGATCGGCTCACCTCAGCTGGATGTCGAGGGGGTAACAGGGGACGGACGAGTTGTTCCTTTACTAGTTCAAGGGCGCTTTGTGCCTGAACTGCGTTGACGAAGGGTCTTTTGAACTAACTGGTCACAATATTCGTTGTCTTCGGTGCCTGCGTGTCCTTTGACCCAAGTCCAACGGGGTTGAAATTCTTGATTTAAACGGTGTAAACGTTCCCACAAATCTTGGTTTTTGACCGGCTCTTTGGAGGCGGTTTTCCACCCGTTGGACATCCACGAACGAATCCATGTGGTGATCCCGTTCTTCACGTATTGACTATCCGTGCGAATCTCAATTTGCGAAGGTCGTGGCGACAACTTGGACACCGACTCCAGGGCCTGAATCACAGCCATCAATTCCATTTTATTATTGGTGGTGAGCTCTTCCCCGCCAGAACCATCCCACTGTTCAGAGCCCCACCGAATTAAAAATGCCCAGGCCCCAGGTCCTGGGTTACCGATACACCCACCATCCGTATGAATTAGCAACGAACTCGCCGGTAAGGGTCCCGGAGCGTACAAACTTTGAGCCAAGAGTTCCCACAACGATGGAACAAGCGGGAGTTCTGCCGTTAGGAGATTCTTTAACGAGTGTTCCCAACCAACAGGTCCCTTCTTGAATTCTTTAGCTTGTGTCCACCAGTTCGTTTTATCGGGGACACATTGCGTATTCAGGGCAAAAAGAACATCCAGAAAAGCCGGAACAAACTTAGCGATCAAGTCACGGACCAGAACTTCGTTGTTGTACCGAACAGCCCGCTTTAAAGACGCCAATTGCCAGGGACCCCGTAAAAAATCCCGGTGAAAATCCAGGATCGCCGTGGTCAATTTCTCTGGATAAGGAGCGTTGTAGCGTGCTCGCAACGCCACAATCTGAGGAGCGTCACCAAAAACTTTACAGCTTTGTAAACGACCCCAGAGGCTGGTGGCTCCCACCCGGTTCACGGTCTGATGTTCGCAAAGATCTGTCAGTTGCTTGGACCAATCCGAGAAAAGGGTATAGGTCACCTCTAGCGGCACCCCTTCGTTCAACAGGACCTTATCAGTGGCCGCAACTGAAAACTCGGTAGCTTGCGACTTCCACCAGCTGGCTCGAATTGAACCAGGAATAGGAGAAGAGACTAGAACTTCCCATTCCGTTTCAGAGACCACAAACAGGCCTACGGTTTCAGGGCGTGAGGCCACAACCTCAAGCAAGTTATCCAACATGAGAGTCTCCGCAATTCCAGGTTAGGCCGGCAGAACGGCTTGGTCGGGCGAAATAAACGCTTCTGAGAAGAAAAACTCTAGAGCAGTTTCAACCGCTGAGGCAAAATGGAACGTCATTTCTGTACGAACTTCCTCGGGAATTTCTTCTAGATCGCGCCGGTTATCTTCCGGGAGGAACACATCCTTGAGTCCGTGACGATACGCCGCTAGAACTTTTTCTTTGACCCCACCGATGGGCAAAACGCGTCCTGTCAACGTAACCTCACCCGTCATGGCAACACCAGGTCGTAATGGTTGCCCCCGAAAGGCCGAAACCAAAGCGGCAACCACCGTGATACCAGCACTGGGACCATCTTTGGGAATGGCACCTTCGGGAAAGTGAATGTGCAAGTCACGTCCACCCAAATCTTGGGACGAAAGCTTCCACAGCTGTGATCTGGCCTTAACCAACGAAAAGGCAATTCGGGCGGATTCTTTCATCACATCCCCTAAACTGCCGGTCAAAATCAACTCGCCTTTTCCTGGAAACAGGGAAACTTCGACCGGGAGGACTTTGCCGCCGACTTCGGTCCAAGCAAGGCCATTAGCTAAACCTGGTCGGGGCTCGAAAAGCAATTTATCGTCTTTCCAAACAGGCAAACCCAGGTAGTCCCGAACTTTCTCGGAGGAAATTCTTAAGGAAAAAGGCTCGCTAGCTTGGCGCAGAGCTTGGGGTTCTTGCCCGCCTTCTAACAACGACCTGACGGTTTTTCTTAACACTTGGCCAATTTGACGCTCTAAAGCTCTGACACCTGACTCTGCCGTATAATCGCGAATAATAACCTTTAAGGCTTCAGAATCAATGGCCACGTCCAAACCCTCTAAACCATTTTCTTTCAGTTCTTTTGGCTGAAGGAAGCCCTCGGCAATTTTAAGTTTTTCCAAGTCGGTGTACCCAGGCACCTCAATAACTTCCATACGATCTTGCAAGGGACGAGGAATCGTATGCAGGCTATTGGCGGTCGTCACAAACAGAACATCTGAGAGATCGTAGGGAACTTCTAAGTAGTGATCCGTAAAAGTGGAATTTTGTTCTGGGTCCAAGACTTCTAATAATGCAGAAGCTGGATCACCACGGTAATCACTGGCCATCTTATCAATTTCATCCAAAAGAAAGACGGGGTTAGAGGTTCCTGCCCGTTTCATCGACTGCAGGATTTTACCTGGTAAGGCACCAACATAAGTCTTGCGGTGTCCGCGAATCTCGGCTTCATCTCGAACACCACCTAGACTGATGCGGATAAAACTTCTCCCCAAGGCACGGGCGATGGAACGACCCAGTGAAGTTTTTCCGGTTCCGGGAGGTCCCACTAAACAAAGAATCGGACCTTTGAGTTTGGCTTGAATCTGCCGGACGGCCAAATAATCGAGAATGCGTTCCTTGATTTTTTTCATATCAAAGTGATCGCTGTCGAGAATTTCCCGTGCTTCGGTAAGATTCTTATTGTCCTCGGTTTTTTTCCCCCACGGTAAATCGGTAACCCATTCCAAATAGGTTCGCAAAATTCCCGCTTCGGGAGTTGAGGGTTGCAAGCGAGCTAGCCGGGAACATTCTTTGAGTGACTTTTCTTTGACATCAGCTGGACATCCGAGGGCTTCTACCTTTTGTCTTAGTTCAGTTGCCCCCGTTGGGTCTCCCTCCTCATGTCCCA
>JAJXWL010000222.1 GCA_021781625.1 bacterium | reverse complement strand
TTGATAGCCCGAACGGGCCAAAATACGCCGAGTATATTCACGTACCATGGTCTCGTCTTCAACGAGGGCAATGGTTTCTTTGACTTCTTTCGGCATGGGGTTGATGGTTTCGGCAGGGAAGGCTTCTTCTTGATCCTGTTCCAAGGCCTCAAAATACAAAGAAAAAGTTGAACCTTTGCCAGGTTGTGTATCGAGTTTTAAAGACCCACCAGACTGTTGTACAATTCCGTAAACCGTGGCAAGCCCCAGCCCTGTGCCCTTGCCCTGAGCTTTGGTCGTGAAAAAGGGTTCGAAAATTCGCTTTTTGACCTCTTCATCCATGCCTACACCGGTGTCGCTCACCTCAAGGCAGACGTAATTCCCAGGTAGAAGAAAGTCCGAGGCTGAATCATAAACCGAGGACTCAATCACGACAAAAGAAGTTCGTACCGTGAGCTTTCCCCCCTGAGGCATGGCATCTCGAGCATTTAAGACTAGGTTAAGTACAACTTGCTCAATTTGGCCCTTGTCGGCTTTTAGCAAGGCTTTTTCCGTTTCCGTTAATAAAGATAGCCGAATACGCTCTGTCATGAGCCTCTGAAGCATGGTCTCCATTTGGCGAACCACATGATTCAGGTCTAAAACCTGGGGAGTTAAAACTTGTCGCCGTGAAAACGCCAAAAGTTGTCGGGTCAATTCCGCGGCTTTTAAACCTGCATGCAAGATTTCGCCCAACTCATTGGCTTGTGGGGCTTCAGGTTCAAGATCCGCCAACAAAAGTTCTGCGTACCCATTGATAACGGTCAGCAGATTGTTGAAGTCATGAGCAACCCCCCCCGCTAAGCGGCCCAACCCCTCCATTTTTTGCGATTCTCGCAATTGCTTCTCAAGATTTTTTCGTGGCGTATTATCAAAAAGAAAGCCACGTACTTGGGAAAGTTTGCCTTCTTCGCGAATTCCCACAAAATTGGCTATGATATTCACCGGGTGACCATCAGGACGAACCAGCTCAAGCTCACAATAATCTAGAGCCAGCATTCGTAGAAAATTCTCAGTCAGGGCAATTCGATCCGCTGGTGAACTAAAAAGAAGCCTTAAATCATAGCCCAGGGCATAATCCACCGAAGGAAAGCCGAAAATTTTGGCAAAAGTCTTGTTACAATCCAACACTCGCCAATTGATATCCATTAAAAAATCACCGGTAATATCTTCCTCAAAAAACTTGCGGTAGCGAATTTCATTTTGCTGTAACCGGCGAATGAGGACATCTTTTTCGAGCAATTGCCCCTGCAAGAAAGCGGATTCACTCGAAGGGGTTAAATCTTGCGGAGGAGTCGAAGTTAGAGAAAGGTACTGTAACAGAAAAGGGATTTTGGGCAAAAGTTCGGCATTTCCCCGAACCGTCAGCCACGAGGCTTGTGACAACTGTGGAGCCGTCAACTCGTCCAAAAGACGATACCGGATTTGTGCCATTGAGGCATGAGGCTGATGACTCCAGGGGGATAAAAATTCTTCTAACTCAGTCCAAGAACTTGCCTCGGTCAACATTGTCCGCAAGAAGTAGACTGGAGTGCCGTCGATGATCCCTGGACCAGTCCAAGGTAAATCGGCAACCCGAGGTGAGGGACCAAACAGCACCGCTGACCAGTGCTCATGATGCGCCCAGCCAGCCCAATGAGAAAAAGAAACTTCACCCACCTCGTGATGGCGAACAGGAAAGTACAAGACCTCGACATTCAACCCTTGCCGAAGTAAGAAATCTATCAGCGGGCGTTCTCGTTCAGGTTCCATCGTATAGGAATCCGCAAAAACCACGAAAGCTACGGTACGGAGATTGTTCACAGGCCCTCCTCGCCGTTTTTATCCGCCAGGGGGGTTCCTAGCCAAAAAGAAAACTTCGCCCCCCGCCCGGGTTCGCCTTCTGCCCAGATTTGCCCCCCATGACGGACAATCACCCTTTGAACGAGGGCAAGTCCAATGCCATTGCCTGGAAACTCAGAGGCCTCATGAAGGCGTTGAAAAGCTTGAAAAAGTTTCGAAACCTCTTGCATGGAAAATCCCGCTCCGTTGTCTTCAACTGTAAACACAGGACGCATTCCGCCAGAACTCGTCAGGCGAATCTGGGCATCCTGGGTTTTTGAGGTATACTTCCAGGCATTGCCCAAAAGATTTCTCAAAGCGGCTTTCATCAAGCCAGGGTCGACCAAGACCGTCAAGGGCCTATCGCACCAAAACTCCACCGCCCGGTTCGGTTCTGCTTCACGAAGTTCCGTCATAACCTGATCGGCCAAAATCGCTAGGTCCATTTCCACTCGCCTCATGGGTGAACGGGTCACCCGTGATAGGCTTAACAAATCCGAAATTAAGCTCGACATCCTACTGACACCGCGGTGCATTTTTTTGAGGTAACTTTGGGCGGTAGGAGGCAATTGAGACGCAAAATCCTCTTCAAGAGCCATCGCATAGCCATCAATGGCTCGTAAAGGGGCTTGCAAATCGTGCGAGACAGAATAACTGAAGGCTTCCAGTTCACGGTTTGCGGCCTGAAGTTCCGCTGTACGCTCCTGAACTAAAGCTTCAAGGTTTTCACGATAAACCCGAAGGGAGCGACGTGTGACCTCAAGACTCTCACCTAGCATCCCTAGTTCATTTTTAGATTTCCAAACGAACTCTTCTTCTAGGTCTTGATTGGCCAAGCGGTTAGACTGTATTTCCAGCTGTTTAACAGGAAAAAGAAACTGCCGGTTCAGGAAAACATAAATGAGGACAAGGCTAAAAACCAACTGAATCACGAGGCCCGCCAGCAACGGCAACAGCTGTTTTCCAATGGCCGCATAGTCACTGACTGGATCCATGGTCAGCTTCATGGTACCAATTACCGTGCCGTCATGAAGGATTGCCCGTACTTCGGTCGATGCCATCTGACTGGCGGGACGGGGGCTGGCTCGCTCAAGAAACAGCGTACCATCTGGTTCAACGATCTCGACTCGTTGAACTCGAGGATCAGTCATGACACTTTCGACCAACTTCAGGGCACTGTCTTGGTCAAAATTCCATAAGAGTTCCTGCGTACCATAAACGAGAATATTTTCTAAACGCTCTTTATCACCCCGAAAATGTGACTGAATTTCTTGTTTGAGCTGAAAATACTGAATCACACCGCTCACCAAAGCCGGGGTGAACAGCCCCACAAAGACGAGGATCAAAACACTTCGACGAAGCGGCACAAGCACCTCTTAACTTCTAATTTAATGCATCACTAACCAGGAAAAAAGAGTTTCTATTTTACGCTAGCTGTAGTGCCTAATGTAAAAAAAAGCCCTATATGCGGTGTTACCCCCTTTACAACCTGAAATTTTCCGCTATATTGAGAACCAGTCTAAAACGGGAGGAAAACAATGGAAGCATTACTAGAAGAGGTCCTACCAACTTCGCAAGCGTTAGG
>JAJXWL010000221.1 GCA_021781625.1 bacterium | reverse complement strand
GATCGATAAGGCGTTTTGGGCCAGACCAAGCCAATAAGAAACTTCCTGGTTAGGTTGAGCATTAGTTGTCGACCAACGGGCTTGGGCACGAAGCAGGGCCTGTTCCGCTTGGGGAAATTGACCTGTTAAATAGGCTGTGCTCCCCGCAGTAATCAACTTTCGAACTTCACGGACAACGAGTTCGTTCTCGCCTTTAAGGATTAAGGCAAAAAGACGTTTTGTTTCCGCGTCGCTGGTTTTTCTGAGTTCAGAATCATCTTCTAAATTCAGTGAGGAAGAAAAACGTCCTGTAGCCTCATTTAAAATTCTTCGAGCCTCTGGAAAGTTAGCCTGATCAATTTGCGGAGTGACCTCACGAAGTAGGCGTTCCCCTTCGCGTTGCAGTTGTTGTGCTCGCTCCCAATTGGCCGTTCCTGTGGTAAAAAGCTGAGCTCGCAACTGCGAATCTTGGTCAAAGCTATCCAGTAGATCTTGTCCTTTTCGGGGCCAAGCTTGAACGGCCGGAGTAGCTAAGACTGTGGGAAGAGCTTGAAAGCGATCAATAAAGGAACTTAAGTCCGAACGAAGAGCCCGTTGTTGCGGGGTTTCCTGCTTTAAAAGAATCAGGGCTTGACGAGGATCATGGGATAAAAAGGTAGTATTTCCTTGAGTCACCAAGGTTCCTTGTACCAATTTCTCGATGACAGCTGTGGAATTGCGAAACACTCGAGCCCTTTGTTGTAAGACCGCATATTCCAGAAAACCCTTTCGATCCAGTAAAGCACTCTCTAAAGTTAAAGCCTGAGCACGATAATCGTTCCACCTTTTCAGCCAGCCTTCCCAAAAGCGTTGCTCTTTTTGAAAAGGCCACCCTGCTGAGTTGAGGGCCGACATCCGTTCTACGTTCGTTTGAGCTTGAGTGGCAAAGGACGCAAAGGTTTGCCGATCTTCATCCACTTTTCTTTGAATAGGATCCAGAACAGAGCTTTCCTCATAACTATCTGGTTGAATCAAAGCTTCTTGAGCTTGTATTTGGGCACTTTCTTTTCCTTGAAGAGCCAGGGAACGTCGGCTATTGAGGTACAATAATTGCGGCAAAAGTGTATTTAACAAACTGACATATTCTGTTGAAAAGGAACCATTGGCCTGGGGGTACGCAGTCAAATTCCACAGTGTTGCTAAAGATAAAGCCGCCTTAGATACCTCGTAAGCCGCTTGATATCTTGTTTCAGCTTCCGTCCAGGACTTTTGCTCAAGGTTGTTGGTGGCTTGGGTAAAGTCATCCTCCATGCGTTGTTGTATGGTTTGAGACCACGCCTGAGCATCGGCATTCCAAAGGCGGTCGATGGAACCGATGATACCTTCTCGTTGAGAGCTCTCGGTACGCCCTCTCGTGATCAAATACGCATAAGAAAGAAAAAAGTCCCCGCCAACTAAGTCAGGAATTGTTTTTTTAATCAGATCATTTTCTTGGGCGAAAACAGCAGAATCTTGATAAATCCGCCGCCTTAAAGCGGCTAGTTCTCGGATTTTCTCAGTCACAGCAGTGAGACGCGTGGCAATACGGTCGGGATTCCCTTCAAAAATCTGTTGACCCAGTCCTTGCAAAGCCTGAAAATCGGTGGAACTTTGTGAAAACTGTAAGGCTGCTTTTTCCAAATCTCCCAAAGCGCGAAAAACACGGTCACGAAGAAGGGCATTAAAATTGTTTTCGTCAAATTCATCTCGAGCAAGCGAATACCCCCCCACATAGGTTGTGATCGCGTCACGATAGTTATTTTGATTGAGCTCGGCTAAGCCTTTGGCCATAATTGCCTGAAATTGTTTTTGATAATAAATTAACCGGGCAGAACGCTTGGCTTGAGCGATTTCTTTTTGCATTTGAATGTTGGGACTTTTATCGAACGACTCCATTTGTTTGATAATTTGTAAAGCCTTCCCTTCGTCTTGGTCGGTGTACAAAGCCGTCAGCAAACGGGAAAAGTCATTATTAAAGGAATCGCGGGCGCGTCGAATTTGGTCAAGCAATTCCTGAGCTTGATCTAGTCGATCTGGTTCTTCTTTGACCACTTTAGCCAAGAGAAGAATGGCTTCATTGTAGTCCTTTTGGGCAATAAGTTCTTTCGCTTTCGAGATCCGGTCTTCTTGAACTCCGTTACCGAAAACGAATCCGCCTGCCGAGAATAAGAAGAGTATGAGGCAAAGCCATTTGCAAAATCTTACCAAGGTTTTCCCATTCTTTTCAGACTTTAGAGGACTATGGTATTATAATGTAAAGGTAATGAAAAGATTTCTGGTTCTCCTTTTTTTGTGCGCGCCTCTGCACGCTTGGTCTCAAGGACTGGAGGACTGGTATGCGGCTATCAGCCAATTTGCTGGGGTTGACCCCAATGCCGGGTTGGCCACTTTTTGGACTCTGGATATTCCTTCGGGCGGTATGTACGAAGCAATGGGAACCGCCTATACCGCCGTCGTCAAGGACTCGGGGTACTTGGAGGCAAATCCAGCCGGCAGTGCCTTGTTGAAAGATACTGAACTTTCGGTGTTTCACAACGATTGGATTGGGGATTCCCGCATGGAATCGGTAGTTTACACCATCAGAAAAGATGACCTGGGCATGGGCTTTGGGAGCAAATTGTTGTATTTGCCGTTTACGGCCATTAATAATTGGGGTACTCGTTATCAAAATTCTTGGTCCTCTGATTATGCAAAAGGCTACTATACCGAATATGTCGGCACCTTAAACGCTTCTTACAACTTTCTCAAAAGTTATTATTTTTCAGGCATTACCCTAGGCGCAAATTTGAAAATGGCATACCGTGGCGTGCCTATTTCAATTGCCCAAGGACAGTCGGCCTTTGACATGATGGGCGACTTTGGATTACTGACTCAGTTTAATCTTTTAAAATTCTATCCTTCTTTGGATAGAAATTTCTCTTTTGGAATAGCCGTGAAAAATGTTGGCCCCCCCGTAATGGGAGATCCTCTACCCTCAGAGACCTCCGTAGGAATAGCCTACTCACCTATACGGCCCCTAACCGTTTCTTTTGATACGAATATCCCGTTCTATGTCGGGGTTAACCTTCCGCCTCAAGAAATGAACTACGCGGTTGGCATGGATCTCGCCTTAACCAATTTTTGGGCCGTTCAAAGTGGTTTGGACCTCGTACCAGGTCGGCCTCGTTTTACCGTTGGTACGTCTTTTTCACTCGATAAACTGGTGATGAACGTCAATTATACTGTGGATTTAATGACAACATTACAACCTTTTGACCGAATCAGTATCGAAGCAAAAATCAATTTAGGGGATCTTGGTCGAGGAGCAGCCCATGACCGTGCACGAAGCTTTTATTTAAAAGGCTTAGAAGCCTACGCTCGGGGAAATGTTGATGAAGCCATTTTCGATTGGAAACAGGCTCTGGACTTTGAACCCTCGTTTACACCAGCGCAA
>JAJXWL010000220.1 GCA_021781625.1 bacterium | reverse complement strand
GCTAGGCGATTTTAAGCAGGTTGAACAAAACTTTCAGACTTTGGTCCGCCGGATCTATGAACAACAGGCCCAAGAAGGTTTTAGTCGCGGGGACATTCTGGGCTATACCTTGGACGCCGCCGAAGAACTTCGCCAAAGTCCTCAGGGACGTAGCTTTTATGCCTTTTGGGAGCACCTGATTCGTGAAGGCGAACAGGAGTCGCTTCCTGAGCGCCTGGGCGAACTGTTTGCGTTGCTCGATGCGCAAAATCGCAGCCCTCATGATGAGGTCCTCCGTCACCTGAAAACGCATCTGCATTTAGCAGGGCGCAAAGTCATTGCTGGCAACCGGTTGCTCGCCGAAAAGTTAAATAAACTCCTCTCGGAACAAGACTTTCATCACCGTGAACGGCTTCGCACGCTTTTAGCCTCGCTAAAAGAAGAGTTTGTCCGTCACAATGCCTCGCCCCCCGCTGACTTTGTTTGGGAGGTTGAGGGCGATGCCGAGTTAAGTATGATTGCCGACCGCCCGTGGAGCGAACCACCCGAAGGGCGTTTTAAAGACCATCGTCCCCAGCGGGAAACCCAGGCCCTACCCGCCGAAAGCCGCGCTGTCCTTACGGGTCAGTTTAGTATCGACTTGCTTAAGCTTCGCCGTCGCGTGGCCGAGAGTACCCGCCAAGGCCAAGCCACCTTAGAGGAAATCCTTTCGCGCTGGCCACCCGAGCAAGGCCTGTCGGAAGTTCTTGCCTACTTAGAAATCGCTTCGTTTTCGCCTTCAGGGCATGTCAATCCTGACGAGACTACCCTTTTGCCGGTTGATGAGCGCCTCCGGCTTCGATCCCCCCGCGTGGAGTTTGGCCATGTCTGATGATCTTGAGTTTACGGTGCTCTCGTATGCACCGGTTATTCTAAAACTGCTTCAAGGCCCTCTTTACGACGATGATGCCAAGCTCTGGGCACTCTTGCTGGACAACACAGGGGCCGTCCAAGAGTGGTTTGGCCATATCGGGTTGCGACTGATGCTGGTAACCGAAGAGGGACTGGCGTATTTGACTCAGCCTGAGGACGAAGAAGATACCCTGCCTCGGTTGGTGAAACGGGCACCCTTGGGGTACGATGCCACCGTTTTAGCGGTGATTTTGCGTGACGCCCTCGAGGAGTTTGACCTTACCAATACCGATAGCCGTGACCTCTTTATAACCGCTCGCGACCTTCAAGCCCGCCTGGCTCCCTATACGGGGGGGCGTTTTGACGAGGCCCGTACTTGGAAGCAGTTTGAACGCTCGCTGGGGCATATGGTTAAGCTCGGGTTCTTGCGTGAGACGGCTTCGCCCGACCCCGGCGACCAGGGCCGCAAGGTTTATCAAGTTATGCGCATCCTCAAGGTCAAGCTGGGTGGGGCCCAGCTTGATGACCTCAAGGCTCGGTTAGCGGCTTATCGACCGGGTGGGGCCTGACGAACGTACAAGATACGGGTTCCCAACAGTTCGCCGTCCACGCTAAAGCTGAGCAAATAGGTTCCGGCGCGGGGAAAGGTCACGTTCATAAGCGCGGGGGTTAACTCAACAACCACCTCGGCTTCGGGCGATTCAAAATCGCCGTTGAAGGGAACCACAACTTGTTGAGACTCTTCGTGCACAAGCGTCAACGCAAAGGTGTGCTTACCCGTTAAGTTGGTGACCGCCGCATAGATAAACCACGGGGGGAACAGCGCAGGAAAGCTTTGCGAATGAAAGACATTGAACGTGCCAATGATTCCCCTCTTTCCGTTGTTTTCAATAATGACACGATCGGCAAATAACAGGCCGACAAGAACCGGTTCACTCAAGTTTTGCTCCTTTGGCCCTTGGGCCCTCTGGCCCTTGGGCCGTCGCTGGTTAAAGTTCTGTTTTGGTTAATGAAAGTACTCGTCCTTGGTTAGCCAAATTTCTTCCATACGGTACAGGTGCCAGTCGTCGTGAATGACTAGGTGCCGGGCAATGATACTCAAGGAATACTGCCGATACTCGCCATGCACGGCTTGCTTTTTCCAGTCCGACTTGCGGGCCTTGGCGAAAAGCTTCAATTGCTTATCCCGCAAGCGCCGATAAGTCGTAAGGGCGGCCCCGATCGAAGGGAAAAGCTCAGCCAAGGCCGGCTCATTATCGGGAAAATACGGCTGAATCACCGGTCGCTCTTCGGCGAGAATCAGTTTGATCCGCCCCAAAAGGAGCTTTTGGACATCGGCCAAATGGTACAGGTGTTCCCTAAGCGTCCAGACGTCAGGCCCCCGCCGTACATCCCAGAGGTCTTGAGGAATCTGCTGGGTAAAATCTTCGATCACCTGGGACTGAAGAGCCAGGATCTTTTTGGTCGCGCGTGGAATTTTCACACGGCCCTCCTTGAACCGAAAGGTTCATCCTTGCGTGTTCCTTTCTATCTTGTTCCCCCTTGCCAAACTTTTCAAGTTACCCTATCATTACTTTGCACTACAAAGTAGCTTTACTTTTCAAAAAGGAGAGTACTGATGCCCGAGAATCCCGCGCATGCTACCGAGGTGAGAGATCTCTACACCAAGTTTGATGCGGTATTCTTTGAAAAATCGCGGCTGTCGATTATTACCCTGCTTTACCGCGAGGACGAAATTTCCTTTAACCGTCTTAAAGAAGCCCTAGGTGCCAGCGATGGCGGTCTTTACGCTCATTTAGAAAAGCTTCGTCAGGCTGGCTATATCGACCGGCAAAAAGCTATCATTGAAAATTCTGTTCGTTCGCAATACTTTCTTACCCCCTTGGGGAAAACCCGGTTTCGCGCTTACGTTGAGTTTTTAGCCTCCGTAGTGAATACCCATACGGAAAAGGAGATTTCATGAATCGGTTCTTTCGTGAGTTTCGACGCCTGCCCCGGCTCGCAGCACTTTTGACCCTCTTGTGCCTGGGGGCTCCTTTTGCCTGGGCCCAGACTGTGCCCGACGGCAACACCCTTTTGGCCCGAATCGACGAAATCCGTTTTCCCGAAGATTTCACCATGAAGGTAACGTTGACCACCAACACGCAGGGCGAAGACCCCAAAGTGATGAGCATGGAAGTTACGCATAAAAAAGGCCTGGGAAGTTTTTTACAGATCCTGTCGCCGCCCCGTTCCCGTGGGACTCGGATGTTAACAGAATCGGGGAGCCTATGGCTCTACAACCCGCATTCTGGGTCTAGTAGGCCCCTTCGGCTGGCCCCTCGCGATTCGTTCCAGGGGTCGGCCTTCTCCAATTCAGACGTCTCACGCACGTCCTTTTTAGACGACTACCGTGGGGTTTTTGAAAAAGCTGAAGTGATTGATCACCCCGAGTTTGGCAAAGTCAAAGTTTGGCAGCTGCGCGCCATTGCGAAAAGGCCCGAAGCCGCCTACGGCTGGATTGAAATGTGGGTTCGTCAAGGTGACCTTTTACCGCTCAAGTTCGATTACTATGCCAAATCGGGGCTCCTGTACCGAAAAATGGTCCTTAGTCATT
>JAJXWL010000023.1 GCA_021781625.1 bacterium | reverse complement strand
TTTGCTGACTTTAAGCATAAGATAAGAATTTGTATGAACCGAGATAGTGCCGTTTGGGATATTTGGAAGCGAGCCCTCGTGACCTTGCCGGACACAACCTTTTTTGCGTGGTTGCGTCATTATTTGGGGCCCTTGCAAACGCCTTTCAATAAACAAAACCTCATTCAAGAGCTCATCCAACGAGTTTCTTCGCCCGAGGCCTCACGGGTTCGTCGACTTTTGCTGACGGATGCAGATTTAGATATTTTGGCAGCTCTTAAGCATTTGGGTCCCACCTCAGCCCCCGCCTTGGCGGCTTGGTTAGATTTGTCCGAAACCGTTTTGCAGTTAAGACTCTTAAACCTCGAAGAACGTCTGTGGCTCTTTCATCAAACAGCCCCCCAAGTTTTGTATCAGGTTTCTCCCTTTACCCTCGACCCCGAGCTGGAGCCCTTGTTATCCGAAGCCCGTTTTTATGCTGGTCTAGCTTCGGCGGCACCGGCCGAAGGCGTCTTTATCGCCTCCGAAACTTCTTTTCTCGCCCTTTACGCAGCTTTGGATGAATTTCCCCAAGAATTAACCCAAGGTCAGACCTGGAAGAAAAAGCCGCGAGCCGAGCTCACAGCAAAATTTCAGGGGCTACTCACAGAAGAGGGCTTGAATCAACTTTTAACCGCCTGTGAAAACTTAGGGTTGGTTACCTGGGATGAAACCCATTTGAGGTTGGTCGATAGCTACTGGGAAGACTTGGGCCGGCTTACGGTCACGGATCGTACCGCCTTGCTTTGCACAGCCTTTGGGCCCTGGAAAGGAGCCCTTCTCAACGAAGCTGCCCGGAGCTTTTGGGAATTTGCTGGTAAACTTCGTCCTTTCACCGCTTACTCTTGGCGTACACTTCGCAGGTTCTCAGGACAAATTTCCGCGTGGAGAACCCCCGAAGACCGCGAAGCTCTCCTCAAAGCTTGGATCAGCATTGGCTTGTTCACCCCTGGTCCGGAACCCGAGACCTGGGTCTTTCGTCCTCCCGAGGTCTCTGTCCAAACCAGTATTCTTGAAGCCAATTTTGAATGGCGCTTAGCCCCTGGCAGTCCTTGGTCCTCAGCGTGGTTGGCCGTCAGAGCTTCACGGCTCCTGAGAAATGACCGCTTCAGCCACTTTGAATTGACCAAAAGCCGTGTTCAGCAAGCTTCAGCTCGAGGATTGACCGCCAGTGACCTTCAAAAAGCTTTGAGTTCCTTGATTGGGCATGCCCTTCCCCAAAACATTTCTGTCACCTTGCAGGAATGGGAAGCTCAAACCCGGCAAGTCCAGCTCTGGTCGGGTCTCGTTTTACGGGTTGACCCGGCCAAGGCTCACCTGCTCCAGCACGCGGAACAGTTTCCGCAAGCCGTTCTTGAAACCTTGGCTCCCGGTGTGTACCTGTTAGACCCCGACCACCTCGACAGGGTCAGTCAAGATCTACAACAGTTGGGGCTGCCGGCTTTACCTCCGGCAAAGTCAGCCAAACGACCAAACGATGGTAGTCCCTGGAGCTTTTCACGCTGGTCGGCCACTGTCCCACCGGTGTCAGAGGCGCCACCTCCCACCTGGATCCCCCCTGTTGACCCCACTCCGGCTCAAGAACTCACCCGGCTTTGGCAACAGAAACTCGAAGCTTCAGCTCTCCACGAAGAAGAAAAAGAAGAACTCGTAGGCCGTTTAAAACGTCGCTTAATGATCGAGGAACGACAGCTCACTTACCCGGTGACTCACAAGGAAAAACTCGAAGCCAGAGGTCTGGATTTTTTGGGAAAACTTCGCCTTTTGGAGCAAGTGCTGGCCAACCCCTTCGACCTTGTCGAAGTAGAAACCCGCCAAACCGAAGCAGGTGGGACCCTGACCCTCCGCCCCCTCAAACTCGAGCGTCAGGCGAACGAAGTCCTTTTAAAAGCCCAAGACCCTGAGCAGGGTAAGGTTTATCTGTTGCCCGTCAGCCGGTTAAGCCGCGTACGCCGACTGAGGGGTAGCCTGAGTTGATCGAAAACTGGACTTTAAGACGTTTAGCCTATCCGGGGTGGAAAAAACGCGTCGGCCCCCTAGAAGAGTCACAATACTTTCCTCGCCAGAAGGTGGTTTCGAGGGGGACGACTCAGGTGACTTCTTCTGCCACAAGGTTCTCCCCAAGCCATTCCTCAGCAGGTATCGCTCTGGCTTTCCCTCAAGAACTTTTATTCCAAACTCAAACTCGGACAGTTATCCTGTCCCGTGCCGGCAAGGCCCCCCAGGTTTGGGAGGCTCAACCAGGCGATTCCGACCTACCTTTTCGTGTTTTTTCCCTGACCAAATCGTTATTTACGTTACTCTGGGCAGCTGTGCGCCTAGAGCTCTCGCTCCCCGAGAACGTCCCCTTGGTGAACTTGGGTCTGCCCTTTCGTCACCCAGTCCCTCCAGAGCTCACCCTCGAACACGTCTGGCGTATGGCTTCGGGGATCCGCTTTCAAGAATCGTTTCGCTGGGGTTCAGAACAAGTAAGAACCTTCTTGCACCCGAACTCTCGCCAAACCGTCCTCGAGGCCCGCTTTACGGGTCGGGTGGGGCAAACCTTTCATTATAATGATTACCATACCCTCTTGTTGGGCATGCTTTTAGAGCAGGCCTTAGGGGGACCTTCCCAAGACTCCCAAGACCCTGTCTTAGTGCAAGCCTGGAGAGAAAGGCTTTGGGAACCCTGGGGAATGGAATCCCCCTGCTGGTGGATCTTGGACTCCCAGAAGTGGCGCTTTCCCAAAACGGAATCGGGTCTCGTGCTTTCGGCGAGAACCCTAGAGGCTCTGGGACGACTGCTTTTGAACCAAGGGGTTCACCAAGGCCGCCAGCTTTGGGACCATTCTTGGTTGGCACAAGGCTGGGAGCGGCAAAGTTCTTGGCACCGGCCCCAAGATTTTTCCAACGTCGCCGGAGCCTGGGGAAACTGGCTTCGACAAGGGAAAGCCTGGTACGGACGGCATTGGTGGGGTTTGGAACGCCGTGGTGAAGAAGCCTTTTTTGCCTTGGGCATTCATGGCCAAGTGCTCTTACTTCGACCTGCGATTTCTGGTGTTGCCGTGCGCTTAGGCAATCGCTGGGGCACAGAACAACGTTGGCCAGAAGTTTTATTTGATCTGCTCGACGACCCGGGCTTGGTTGGGTAAACTCAACATATGATTCGCCTTCCCGTACTCGCCGTTCGTGCCGTTGCTCTTTTGGCCAACCTCTTTATCTTGATTACGGCTCCTCTGTACAGCGATCTAGCCCCCTCCCTTTGGCGGCCTTGGGTGGGCTGGGAATTACTTGCGATAGCCTTGGTTTTGGCGGGGTCCATTCTTCGCTTTCGAGAAGAATTCACGGCTCTTGCCGATTGGCCCGAAGGGAGGCCCCGGTTCTGGAGTGTGCGGGTTTTGGATCTTTTGACGGCCCTTCCCTGGGAAATGCCCTTTGTGTTAGGGCTCATGAACCCGGCCCATACGCTCTACTTAGCCGTTTTCTTACGCTATTTTCGACTCTTTTTTGTTTTGGGGTACTTACAGGACTTAACCTCAGCTTTTGAACTGCCTCCCGCCGTTCAGCGCATCCTCAACATCCTCATCATCTTTGCCTTTTCTGCTCACTACATCGCCAACGCTTGGATTCTCGTCGACGGCAATCCTGAACATTTTGACGACGCCAGCCTCTACCTGCGAGCCTTGTATTGGACGGTCACTACCATGACCACAATTGGCTACGGCGATATTACCCCTCATGGAAATCAGCAAATTCTTTTTGTCATTTTCATCGAAGTCTTTGGTGCCGGCATGTACGGTTATGTCATCGGTGTGGTTGCCAGCCTCATTTCAAACTTTGATATCGCCAAAAATACCTTTCAACACAAAATTGACCAAGTTGAGGCCTTTTTGCGGTACCGAAAGGTGCCTCGCCATCTTCAACATCGGGTTAGAGAATACTTTGATTACTTGTGGAAGTTCCGCCGAGGTCACGAAGAGGCGCAAATTTCGGATACCCTCCCGGCTCAACTTTGGTCGGATATTGGGCTTTACCTCAATCGAAACTTGCTGGAGCGCGTACCTCTTTTTCAACACGCTCCCGAAGCCGTGTTGCGTCAAGTCATCTTAAAGCTTCAGCCGGTAATCCTTCAGCCCGGCGATGTGGTCTTTGAGGAAGGCGAACTGGGATTAGATATGTATTTCATCACAAAAGGGTCTGTGGAGGTCGTTTCGTTCGACCGAAAAACCAGCTATGCCGTTCTTACCGGAGGGCAATACTTTGGTGAAATCGCTTTGCTACATTCTGTTCCCCGGACCGCCACCATCATCGCGCAGGATTGGTGCGAGCTCTACCGAATTGATAAAGCTACCTTCGACCGTGTCGTCGACCGCTTTCCTGGGTTTGCCGATGAAATTCGACGAATTGCCGAGCAAAGGTTACAAAATGAGGCTCAACGTCCCCGCTAACCGGTTATCCAGAGAGCCTTAGGACCGCCCCACAACGACGATTTGCCCTGTCGCGCCTCATATTCGGTCCACTTCAAGCGCAAAACTTGCTGTTCTGGCAGCCAAGTGGACGGTTGAAATTCAGAATCTTCCCAATGGTTGGGAGGGGCAAACCAGACTCGAAGGTTGGGCCAAACTTTCCATTGCCCCAAGGGGCCTGGGGTCCAATCTGCGGTCAAAATCAGACGATCCGAAATGACCAAGTAAGGTTGGGGGCCTAAAGCGGTCAGAGCGTCCCCCAAAGATGAGAGTTGGTCCTCGTGACAAAACACGGGAATCAACCCCAAATCGTAGGCTAACCGCTCCACTTTGGTTCGTTGAGACCCCGCTAAGTGCCATCGCCAAGGAGACTTTCCCTTTAAATGCTGTTTTAAGGCCCGCACACACGGTGTCACCCAGGGTCCAGAGCCAGTATCCATCCAGACTACGACGTCACTCATGCCTGCCCCCTTAATGATGTTCAAACCTGAGTTTTGGGTACCAATTAAAATTAGACCACTTCTTTTTCGGAAACCACAAATTGGGAATAGAAGTCAATCTCTGGAATAAAGTCAGATTTTGAATGAACAAGACTGGCAAGATTGGCTTTTTCACCTTGATACTCAATACCGGCTAAGGTATCGAGGATTGCGTTGAAAATTATTTTTACACCATTGACAGGAACTGCCATTCCAATCTGCTTTCGAACACTTTCTTTAGAACCACAAAACTCAAAGTTATCAGGAAATGTTTGTAGACGAGCACGTTCACGATTTGTCAAGGCGCGAGGTTCCGACCAGTGATAAACATGAGTACCGCCGCCACCACTACCAGTTACTGTATAGGCAGGCTTTGTTGGGTCTAAACGTTTATAGATTTGACTTATCTTTGCACCTTTAACGTTAAGTTTAAGAGAGTCAGGAATTTGGGCATTAAAAGCATTTTGACCAGGGAGAATGTGCATCAATCTTTCCACAACCACGGGGGATTGTTTCGTAAGTTCATTGTTTGGTGCATTTTTGGGTATTGGAGTTCCTTCAATTGCCGTGCGAGACGAGATGTCGATATCCTGGTATTGTTGTCGCGAGGGAATCTTAAAGGTAAGATTTTCTTCTTTCCGAATCCCAACTATGATAATTCTATGTCGAGCTTGAGGGACTCCGTACTCCTCAAACTTGTAGAGGTGGGGAAAAACATCATATCCAAGGTCAAAGAAGGCACCAAGAATTTTGGTAAACGTTTTGCCATCGTTTGAGTTACGTAGTCCGCCTACGTTTTCGGCTAAAAACCACTTCGGATGAAAACGTTTGAGGGCCTTAACGCCATAGGAGTAAAGAGGACCATATATTCCATGTATTCCCCGCTGCTCACCAACAATACTAAAATCATTGCAAGGAAAGCCAAAGGCTAAACCATCAATCTCGGAAATGGAAGCTAGTCTATCAAAGTCGAGTGTCCTGATGTCTTCATGAATTACTGATTCGGGTCGATCTGGACAAATATTCTTTCGGTAGGTCTCGCAGGTGTCTAGATCATAGTCAGTTGCCCAGGCATGCTCAATGGACAATCTACCATCGTGACTTTGCGCCGACAACGCTCCGCATGCTATGCCGCCGGGTCCGCAAAAGAGTTCCCCTAATCTGAACTTCATACCAACCCCCGATAATATTCTACGCTCTACAATACAAATGTCAAGTACAGCAGAGTTTCTAAAGCCCTATGATCTGAGAACACATCTTTTTCCAGTCGGTGCTGAGCTCCCCTGTGGTACGAATGTAGTTGTCACCTGCCATTGCTATTCCAAAACGCTCCCTGATGGTCGAGACAGAAAGAGGTCCCGTAGCGACTAGTTCTTGATAACTCACCCAGCCCCCGATGCGAGCCGGTATGGAGTCAAACTCAGGAATGAGACTTTCAACATCTGCAAGGACGTCCAACTTTGAAGCTTTCATTATCCGAAGTAAATGATCGCCAAAGAGCCCAACTTGTGCCAGGACATAGATATCTGACCTGCGATCTATCATATCAAGCTCATTAATTGGAAGTGCAAGTAAGATATTCTTGAGTTTGGTTGATTTAATGGAAACCTTAATGGCAGGATTATTCCAAATTTTGGGTCGTGTCGAAATCTGGGTGATATCTTGGCTAGGAATCTGTCCGTTTACATCGAAATCCAGTTTAATTTCAAGACCATGGTTTTTAACGTGGTTAGCAACTGCAAGCTCGCCCAGCTTCCCGATGAGTTGGTTGGTTAGAAATTCCCCTACGTCCCGCTGTTTACCTCGGTTGAAATCCGCACGAGTCATTTGGCTATAATAGGCTTCAACCGCGAACTTGAAACAGGTAATGTAATCATCCCTATTCAAGAAAACCAGAGACCCTTTGGTTCTTTGAATCCACTGATCTACGAGAGACTCTTCGAACCCCCAACGATTTCTCTGCTTGAATGCGGGGATTTCCTTACCGTCTATAGTCCAGTTTTTTAAGGTCTTCTCGTCTGGTACAAAATCTGCAAACGATTTAGAGATTGTTTCGAAAGCATTTATTTTACTAATCCAGGCCACGATAACTCCTAATTTGAAAGACTAGTTCCTTTCCTGAAATATTGTCTGCTCACAACTCTTATTGCAACGTCATTATATTAGATTTTTTTGACTTTTTCCTTGATTTTTCCAGAATCCTTTTACAAAATATGTTATAATTCTTAAGTGTTCACGAGACAGGGAACATAACCAAGGGGGAGGTAAAAACAAGCGATGAGAGAGTTCACCGTTTTGGCATTACTAGATCAAATTCTCCAAACCCCAACCCCTAAACCTCGAGATTTAATCAAGCTGGATTTTTACCGGCAAGCCATGAGCCTCTTTCAAACGGAAGAAGCGCAAATGAAGGAAAAAGGCATCCCAGAATTGGAACTTGAAGCCCATCAAGCCTCACATCGGGAGCTTTTTCGACAGTTACAGGAATTCTCTGGCCCCTGGGAAGAGTTTCGGCTTATTTTAGAAAGGTGGCAATGTCAACATGAACAGGAGCTCTCTTCAGTCGCTCGGTCATAAGTTGAACGGAGGATTCTAACTTGGCTCTGGACATCTCCACCCTCAGTTTAGCCCTCTTTTTGGTCTATTTAGGCAACACCTTACTAGCCGTCTTCCTCATCTGGGTAGAACAACGTTTTCCCGGTTGTCGACTTTGGGTGACAGCCCAGGGCTTATTGGCCGCCGGGGCTTTTCTGATGTTGCTAAGACCTCATCTTAGCCCTTTTTTCATAGTCGCGGCCAATACACTTTTTTTGTCAGCCCTCTTTGTTTTTGCCCATGCCCTCTGGGTATTCCGCCTCAATCGCCCCTTTCCGCGTCCGTTGTACGGGATCTTGGTCCCGGTTTTCCTTTCGCTTTTGCTGGTTTCCGGTCAAGATTTTGGTCTTCGGTCCTTAGTATTTTCGATTTGGGCCGCCTTGGGAACGGGTTTTGATGCCGGATTACTCTTGGTGAAGCGGGAACCCCATTCCCAAAGGGTGAGAGTATTGACGGCCATCCCTTTTGGTCTCGCTTCTGCAGCGTCCTTGTTTCGTGCCGTAAGCAATATGATCCCAGGCATACCGGCCGGTAGCTTTGAACACCCCGAAGGAGCCAATGGCCCCTACCTTTTAGGCGCGATGCTGTTGTCCACGGTTATGCTTTTTGGCTACTTTATGATGCTCTCTCTGAAAGCTCAGCAGACCCTTCACGAAAAAGAACAACAAGTTTTGAAGCGTAACCGACAACTTTGGGATTCTCATAAGGCAAAAGACCTTTTCTTCTCTCTGGTGGCTCACGATTTACGAGGACCCATAGGTGGGGCCGCCCGGTATGCTCGTAAGCATCTCTTGATGAAAACATCGCCCCAAGACAGCCGGTACGAAGCTCTCGATACCCTAACAGCCTCACTTGAAAAAACCAATGAGTTTCTCGAAAAGCTCCTGTGGTGGTCGCACGCTCAATTGGGAGCCTGGGAACCCCACTGTCGCCCCATTGAACTGAGTGAAGCTCTCTCTCACGCTGTAGAATGGATCAAACCCACTGCGGCCCAAAAGAACATCAAAATTCTCTTCCCCTGGACAGGCCTTCCCCAGATCGAAACTGACCCTGACTCTTTGCAAAGGATTCTCGGGAATCTCTTGTCAAATGCTGTCAAGTTCAGTTTACCGGATCGAGAAATCCGCATTTCGGTTCATGAGTCTGAGGCGTTTTGGGAGATTCTCGTGGAAGATCAAGGAATTGGAATGGATGCCAGCAGTTTGGAAGCTCTATTCAAAATTGAACAAAAACTCTCAACGCATGGGACACAAGGTGAACGAGGCAGTGGTCTGGGCCTCATTTTATCTCGAACTCTAGCTCAAAGGCTGGGGGGAGATTTAACGTTATCCAGTACGTTGGGACGGGGTACGACCGCAGTTTTAAAGCTTACTAAAGCGAAGCCCCCGGAAGCAGACGAAGCAAAGCCTCTTTAAGGCGGTCTAAATTATAAGGCTTTTCTAAATAGATATAAGGAGCTGTCCGTTCCAGGCGGTCTTTCACTTCAGCCTCGGGGTAAGACGACAAATAAATGAGGGGAGTAGGGTAAAAGCCGCGAATTTGCACGGCAGAATCTATTCCGTCACGAAACCCATACAATTTGATGTCCATTAGCACTAAATCAGGACGATGCTTTAAAAAAGACGCCAGCACTTTATCGGCATCGGCGACAACCTCTACGACGTCAAAGCCAGAATCCTGGAGATCTTCTTTGAGTTCCAAAGCCAAAATGGGCTCATCTTCGACTATTAGTAAGCGGCGCGGGTTTGGCACTTTTGTCCTCTGGCTTCAAGCTATCGCAGGACGCATTTGTCGTCAACTCGTGCCTTTCCTCTTCTAGCGTTTTGCCTTTCTTTACCTAGTTTTTCTCATCTGCCTCCATAAAAACTGTGAGCGCAAGCTTGACAAACTCAACGCCTCCTTTCATATTATGACTAATGACCAATATCTAAAACGGTCAATGATAAGGGGGACTTATGAAAACTTTAGTTCGTAATGCTGCGGTGGCCTTGGTGGGTTGTCTGATTGCCAGCCCTTTGCTGGCAGATCCTCAAGGAGACAGCATCGCCAAAGCGTACTTTAACTTAAAAAAAGCTCACGACACCTATGCCGTCGCCACGATGGTGATCGTCGACCAAGACGGCAATAAGAAAGTTCGGAAGCTGGAAATGTGGACACGTGAAACTTCAGATTCAAAAAGTGCTTTAACAAAGTTCCTTCAGCCCGCGGACGTCGCTGGAACCAAGTTTTTGACCTTGAGCCACGAGGGAGAAGCCACAGATCAACGGCTTTACTTGCCAGCTTTGGGCAAAACTCGAAAGATCGCTTCGAGTGACAAATCGGGAAAGTTTGTCAATTCTGACTTTTTCTACTACGACTTAGAAGCCAGGTACTATGCTGATGATCGTTATACCTTTCTTGAGAGCGGCGTGACGTTGCCAGATTTTCCGGGGATGAGCTTTTCAAAAATCGAGATGAAAGCCAAATCTTCGGAATGTCCTTATGCCAAGTCCATTGCCTGGGTCAATGAAGATAACCACTTCATCTATCGCATTGATGTCTTTCAGAAGGATGACGGTGGTCTTTGGAAAACCATTAAATTTGGAAAAGTTAAAGATATCGATGGGGTTCTTATTCCTACAGAAACGCTTGTGATTAACCACCGGGGCCATTCCAAGACTCTACTCGTCATCAACGACTTAAGGGTCAATCAGGGTGTTTCTTCGAGCTTATTTTCTGTCAAAGGTTTGGAAGAATAAGGAGGCTCAACGTGCGTTCTCTGCTCTTAGCGGCTACTTTGCTGGCCAGCACAGTTTTGGGCATGGCACAGGACCTTAGTTCAGAATTTGGCAGTGACGTGGGAACAGCCACATCTTCTGCTGCGCCTTCCCCCCTGAGTGTCAACGGCGACCACAGCATGATCTATCATCAGCCCTTGTGGGCTGATAATTGGAGCTATGCCAGCCCAGCTCTCGAACCTGAAATGGACAACACCCTGGGGTTTACCTACAAGGCCGGTTCGCTGAAGTTCGTGGCAAACGGCACCGTCAAAACCCTCGCTACGCCGCAAGATTGGTCAGCATTGTCTCAGTTTGAAATTGGAGAAACTTACTTATCGTGGACACCAGGCAACTTTCTGGTGAACTTCGGCTATCAGCTCTTCAATTGGGGCGTCGCAGACAAGTTTAACCCCTCGGACGGCTTGAATGCCCGAGATTACTCAGTCTCAATGGACGCCCCTAAGATTCCGCTTTTGGCGGCGGATGTGCGTTGGTTTCCCGTAAAGTGGCTATCGGTCGAAGGGGTAGTCTCCCCCTATCAAAGCCCAAGCCGCTTTCCCGTTGACTTTACCGCCAACACGCAAGCGGGTCTCAATGCCAATGCGGCCTTGCTGGCAAACTCAGCCTTAGGACCCTACTATGCCGGATACTCGCCTCAAACCATGGCCACGTTCGCCACGGATAACCCCAATTCTGCCGTTGCCGGGGCCCGACTCAATGTGTACTCGGCACTAGACTTCGGCCTGAGTTATATCTACGACCTCGATCCCTACGACACGCCTGAAGTGACGATGAAAAGTCTTGCTGGGCCCAGTTCAACGACACTCTGGGTACCCGGACAAGTCACCTTGGTCCATAAAAGGATACACCGCTTTGGGGTTGATGCCAAAACCACGGTAGGTCCCTTGGGCTTATGGGGGGAAGGCGGGTTTGATCTGACGGAAAACTCCTCAGACACCTCTGACCAAGTACGGCGCGACCGGCTGGCTTGGACCTTAGGTATGGACTTTAACTGGGGCTATCACAACAACTTTTATGCCAACTTACAGTACATCGGAGCTTGGGTCCCAGGGTATGACCAAACCACTCAAGCCGACTACGCGGGCCCGTTAACGTTGTCAGAACTCACCAGCGAAGCCTACATGCAAAGGATGACCTACCGTCAGCTGACGCAAACGCTCGGGGACTATACAGAAACCTGGTTGCAGGGACTCACCTTTAAACTCAAGTTTCCCCTAGACTCGGACACCCTTACCCCCTCCCTTAGTGGTGTCTTTACAATGCCCTTTGGCTACGACACCACCTTAGAAACTCGCTACGGGTCATTAGCACTCAAACCAGAAATCGACCTCATGCCCATGGACTCCTTTCATTTGCGAGTGGGAGCGGACTTGGCTTGGGCCTGGGTAAAAAAAGCGGGGGAAACGGCGGTTACTCTCGACACCACGGTAGATCGCCTGGGCGTGTATACCCCCTACAACGATGTGTACATCAGCGTCGATTACCAATGGACAACACAATAAGGAGAATATGGTGGAAAAATTTCTCAGGGCCAGCGGCCGCCTTTACCGGCACCCCAGGTTGGTTCTTTTCTTGGCTTTTCTCGTCACCCTAGCCCTCGGTTGGGCTTTGCCGAAGATACAATTTGATAACAGCATCCGTTCTATGCTTCCCGCGAATAATCCCGACCTGATGTTGGATAACTTTTATGAAGCTGAGAGCCGGTTTGGTAAAAGCTCTATGATCATCGTCGGTGTCAAAAGCTCAGATGCGTTTTCGACATCGACCTTAAAGTATTTGCAAACCCTGACCTCCGCTGTTCAAAAACTCAATCGGACTTTGCCAGCCCAACAATTAAGCCGTTGGCTAGGGCTTTCGGTCAAAGATGCTCAACAGATTGTCGACGCTGCATTGGACCAAGGCATAGGGGAAAGTGATTTTATCAAAACTTTTTATCCTTGGTTGCTTGACCCTGCACAGGCCGAAAAAAACCTTGGTTGGAAGGCTGACTTGGCACAAAGGATAGCTACGGCGAGTCGTGGGAAAAACCCTGAAAAATATTATGCCTGGCTTGAAAGCCCCATTCGAAAAACTCAATCGCTGATCAATGCCGATTACATTGCCAACGAGGATGGGTCGCTTGTCAGCGACAAGCTGTTGCCCGAAGGAACCGACATCACTCCGGAAACTGCCGCCAGCCTTAAGCTCAAAGCGGAGTCCTGGAACATTTACCGAAATGTTCTGTACTCACAAGACGGTCGGTTTGCCACGATGATCATTCAGCCGAAAACCGAAGATGCTGATGTCCAGCTCAGCCTCGTTTCGGCTATTCAGCAGATTCTCAACACTCACCACGAAGCAGGAATCACGACCTACTTGGATGGCGAGCCTGTCATCTCGAGCGACATGGGCACAACCTTGAAATCAGATTTGGCCCTTTTGATGCCACTCGTCATTCTCGTGGTCCTGGTCGTCTTATTTCTCAGCTTTAAAAATGTCCAAGGGGTTTTATACCCGATGATCGTCGTCATCATGGGCGTTGTAAGTGCCCTCGGGGCTATGGCCTGGTTGGGGATTCCGATTTCCATTGCCTCTGTCACCCTCCCCCCACTCATGGTCGCGATCGCCAGTGCCTATGGCATTCACCAAATGAACCACTATTTTCTCGACCCGGGTCACGATAAACGCGAGATTCTTACCCATAATTTGGGTGTCGTAGGTCTCGCGGTCACGCTTTCTGGGATCACGGTCATGGTGGGGTTTGGTGCCTTGGCGGCAGAAGACTTTGTTCCCATCAAGAATTTTGGTCTTTTCACGGCCTTTGGTGACCTCGTCGCTGTCGCTGCAGCCCTTTGGGTGCTTCCTGCGGCCATCCTTTGGAGCAAGAAGCCCAAAAATCTGGAATATCATGAACCAACCAAGGGACTGGTCGGAAAACTTCTCAAAGGAATGGTCCACCTAAACCGACGCTGGTCCAAGTTGTCCTTGCTGGTATCCATTCTTTTGACGGCAGTCTTTGCTGTGGGAATATTCTTAGTAAAATCAGAACTGAACAATGTGTCGTTCTTCAAAAAAGAATCCCCCATCCATGTGGCAGACGATGTCCTGAACCGAGAACTGGCGGGAACCCAGACGATCAATGTGATTCTGGATTCGCAATTAACTCCACCGCATTTGGACGCCCAAGGTCAATTAGAAGAAGCCAAACCTCAAGGGGACCCTGTATCCTTGGTAACCCCCGCCGTCTTGGACAAGATCGAGGCTTTTTCGCAAGCGGTCAAAGCAAAGTTCCCCTATGCCACTAAAACCCTTTCGTTTGTCGATATCATTAAAAAAATGAATCAAGAAATGAACGGCGGCTCACCTCAGTTTTACACGATTCCCCAAGATCCTAAGCTGATCGCCCAATACTTGTTCATCTTTTCGGGTGATATTCACAATGTGCTGACGGATAGTCACGATAAACTGAGAATCTCGATCACGTTAAAACGGGTCGGTACAGATGACTCAGAAGCCGTGGCCAACTTTGCTCGACAGTACTTTGACCCCACCTTCCAAAAAGACAATCATCTTCGCGTCGCCATCACAGGAACCGCACATTTATACTATGTGGGCAACTCCCTCCTCATGGAAGGGATGATGAAGAGTATTGAGATTTGTGTGGTCCTCGTCTTCATCTTGCTCTTGGTTGTGTTAAAAGACTTTTGGATGACGCTCATCGCGATGATCCCGATTGCCATGACCTTGGTCATTGACTTTGGAATTCTGGGTTTGTTTGGGATTCCCCTCAACACCGCGACAGCCATGGTCTCATCGATTGCCATTGGTATTGGCGTAGATTACTCCATTCACTACATCACATGGTACCGGTCAGAACTTCAACGCCATGCAGATATTCATCTGGCTCTTGAAAACACGATTCTGCATAAGGGCCGCGCTATTCTTTACAATATGTTTGTGATTGTCGCGGGCTTTTTGGTTTTGGTCGTCTCGAACTTTGTCCCGCTCATCCAATTCGGCTTTTTAACGGCGATTTGTATGCTGACAACAGCCTTCGGAGCATTGATTGTAGTTCCTGCGGTCCTCTTACTCTTATCCAAAAAGAACTTCAAGTTCTTGTACCTCGGCACCAAACGGACTGAAGCTTAAAAAAAACGGCCTTTCCCCAAGGAAAGGCCGTTCCAATTGACAAGTTGAAAGCCCGGCTTATTGCGGTGGGATAATCAACTGCCAACCAGGATAAATCAAGTCGGGATTCTGGATGAGTTTTTGATTTCGCTTCCAGATCTTTGGCCAATCTAAAGGTCGATCATAAATATGAGGATACCCCGCAATGCGCCACAAGCTGTCGCGATGTTCAGGGATCAAACGAACCGTATAAACCTTATCGACAGCCATCGCCAAGTAAATATCCACTAATCTTTGAGCATCAAGAAAATATTGCGAGGCCAGGACATAGTTGCCACCCTTGTAATACGAAACCCCTTTTTCCCAGGTTGTTTGGGCTTCTTCAAGGTAATCCAAGCGGCTTTTTTCTGCCAAAACAGCCGTAGAGCCATCATGAGGAATAAGTTGGGAATGCCCTTGTGAAGGAGCTGGCGTAACTAAGGGCGCTGTAGGTGCCGGAGTCGGAACAGGGGTTGGTGAAGCTTGGGCAGGCGCGACGGAATCTAAAGCTTTTTGGCCATTCCAAGGTCGAGGACCAATAATTTGATCGTCAGGTGTCACAACCGTGGCCTCGGATGCCTTTTCGATCTTTTGCATGGTCGCTTTCATCAAGGCTTCAGCATTTTTTTTCTGATTTTGGGTTAACGCGGCATTCTGGGCTTGCTGGGCCTGAAATTCGGCTTGAGTCCAGGCCTCCACAGAAGCTTCTAAATGATAAGACCGGTAGGCCACTACCCCTTGCAAAAAGGAATTTCCGGCTTGTTGCATCAAGTCAGGTACCCAAATCATAGCCTGGTCTTGTTCGGCTAAATGGATGGCCTTTTGAGCCGCTTCTTTTTTTTGTTTGGCCGTATCTAGGTTTTGGCTGAGTTGGTCATAAAGTTTCACTAAAGCTTCCAGGGCTGTGCCGCCCTGTGCCTCGCCTTGATCGACATTCGCAACCAATTCTTTCTCAGCAGACACTCTCAAAGCATCTGCTTTTTGGAATTCCGCAGGGTAGTACTTATCACCCTTTAAGTCGATGATGAGTTGTCTGGCGCGATCTAAACGAGCCGTCATAGCCGCTCGACGCGCCGCCAACGCATTATCGCGTGCGGTGTTGGCATCGGCAATCGCATTAGCGAGCAAAGAACGTGCATTAACCGGGTCAGACTTGCCTAAAGCCTTAGCCTGCTTAAGCTCATCTTTGGCTCGAGCCAACATCGTCGGACTGTAACGTTCAGCCTGTGCAGCTTCCGCTTGGCTGATGGCATTTTCGGCTGGAGCAAAATCCGCATCCGTCAATCCGTTGGGTACAACTTTTTCAGGAACTGGTTTTTGAGGAACGGGAGTCGGTTGAACTGGCTTTTGAGGTTCAGGCTTTTTCGATGCGGGCGTGGGTTGAGGAGCTTCCGCTTTGGGTTGAGTCGGGGGAGCTGGCGGAGCAGAGGGACAACCGGTCAACAACAAAACAAAAGTGACAAGAACCGCTGTCACAACAAGCTTCATGGGAGAACACCTCCTGGTAACTAAACTATTTTACTAGGGTGAGTCAAAAAAATCTAGAAAAAAGTGGCATTTCCCCCTAATATCTGAGCATGAAGGTTGCACTTCTTTGCCAAAGCCCCCGAAGTTTAGTTCTCTTTGCCCTTTTTTGGGGTTTCATTCTGACCACCTCCCCCTTGACGGCGGCTTCGGTTGCCCAAATTACCGAGCTTTCGGGACAAGTCACCGTCATACGAAACTGTAACCCCTTGCCAGAAAATCTTCAGCCAGGCACAGGGCTTGAAGATTTTGATCTCGTGAGGACGGGACCTCAAAGTCATGTTTCGCTGATTTTCCCCTCCACTGGTGGGTTTACTGGGACTCTTCACATTGGTCCGAATACG
>JAJXWL010000219.1 GCA_021781625.1 bacterium | reverse complement strand
CAAGGGCCATATCCTTGTCGTAATCACCAATAATGACGGGGTTAAAGTGGATGGCATCATAAATGGATTTGGAGATTTCGGACTTGCCACCGCCTGATACCGTACAGGGCTTGTGGCAAAGTGTCCCTTCGGCGGCTGTACCCACTAAGCGCCAGGCTGTCGTTGCCGGGTGCTTTTCCATATGAACTTTATACCCTGAGGGGTAGATGTACGTTTTGTTGGGAAGCACTTTGAGGGCATGGGTTCGACCTTCGCGGTGCCAGTAAACCCTTTGTTGTTCCAGATCAATCACCGCATCCTCTGGGACATAGAAAATGTCCGACCAACGTTGGTCGATAGCGTACCCCTCGGGCTGGAGAACCGCTTGGTCGCCTAGGAGTTCCATGGCGCTGACAAAGGTGCTGTGGTGGGTAGTCTCGGGAACATAGCGCATCCCTAAGTTAAAGCGAGGAAACGCCAAAGCCCCCCCCGCATGCTCTTCTTCTACTAAGCCGAGCAAATTGGCCGCGTAACTGATTTGAGTTTTGACTTCTTTTTTCGAATAGCCATAGTAATTGTCCGCAATGAGCGTCACCATGACACCGCGTTCATCGCGAGCGCAAATTTTAAACGCTCCGCCGTCATTGTAGAGCTCGTCCTCTTTTTTCCAGGCCATACCATCGCGTCTCTGGCGTTCTGTCGCCTCTTCCCAAGATGGAAGTCCTAGATCCTTTTTGCGCAGAGTCGTCAGGTGAGTTGCTAAAATGATACAACCGCTGTGACCGCTCCAATGCACCGGGTCTAACGCGGCGTCATTCTCAGGAAGGTAGGGGTCTCCCGCATTACCAAAAATGGACTCGACAAAATCGAGGTTGCTGACCAGTGAGCCTGGGGCAAAAAAGCGGATCTCCATGGATTTTTCTGGTAAAAGGCCGGGCACTTCGGGGCAAACCATGGGACGAAGCATCAAGCTGACAAAACCCGAAGCTTTGTTTTCTTGTTCGGCGGTAAAAGGAAGAATCGCTAAATCTTGGGGTGGGTTGAGGGCCTCGGCATAGAGGCGGGCAAAGACGGCTTTGGGGACAGCTTTTTTATCGGAGGGAACAGGAAGCCCCCCTTCAGCGATATGGAAAACTCCCTTGGTGGTCCTTCGATCGTTCAGGGGGTTGTGAAGGACTCCTTGGCGAACTCGGTAACTTGTCAAAATGGGCGAACGATGAACGGACGCTTGCGGGGGCAAGGAGAGCTCTCGGGCCATGCCATAGCGGTCCAAAACTAAACTGTGAGAAGGCAGGCGGGGAATTTTGACTCCGGTGTCGGCCAGGTAATCATCCAAAAAGGCTTGAACACGACGGTCTGCGGCAGGCAGATAATCTTCTAAAAGACGATTCTTTTCGCGGATGTTGCGAATCAAATCGCGGGCGACATCCAGATTATCCGTTCCGGCTCCTTCATACACCGGGAGCCCCAAAGCGGCCAGCTTCATGTTAATCGCCGAGATCAAAAGCTGTCTGTTGGCAGGGTCCTGCGGGTTTTGGGAAATGCCGAATTGGCGTCGTGTAGGCATCATCGCCTCCTCATCTTGCGGGAATACGGACACTTTAGCCGTAAATTGCTCCTGGTAGCAAGAAGCAAATCATCACAGAGGGCCATTTTTTGTAAAATTGCTGTTTGAAAAACCTAAATATTCTCAAGGTTGTCAGGATTGATGGCGGACTTTATACTTAAGTTCAGTCCGTTGAGCCCCTTGTTGAGGCCAGTGGTCAAAGGAGCTGGAGTGCCACCGTTAACGTGGGGAAGCGTGTCTGTACCGTGGGAATTGCTGTGGGCTGTCGTGGGAGCTGTGGTCTTTCGCGTGTGGTTGCACCGGCAAGAAAAAAATCGTGAGGTGGGAAAATTCTGGGCCGACAGGGTCTCTTGGTCGGTCTTGATTGGTCTTTTGGTTTGGAAACTCACCCCCGTTTTTACGCGCTGGGACCAGGTTTGGGATAACCCCCTATTGTTACTGTATGCTTCGGGAGGTTTGGCGGGCTTGTTCGGCGGTGTGGCCACTGCCGTAGGGATCTTAGCCATGTCGTTGCTACAAATCCGAAAAGAAAAAGGTGTGAGTGTCCTCCCCGAAACCTTGTCGTTGTCCGCAGGACTCCTCGTCTTTTTGATCTTAAAGTTGGGAGTTCCGGTTTTTGTTCCCACTCAAGCGACGGCGTTAAGTCCTCCACAAAAGCAGGTATTCTCACTTTTATTGCCTGGCTTTGAGGGGAAAGCGACAGCCTTAGCTGATGAGCGGGGTAAAGTCTTAATCGTCAATTTTTGGGCTTCTTGGTGCCCTCCCTGCCGGGCTGAATTCCCGGATTTTCAAGCTGCCCAAACCTATTTTTCGGCTCATCATCTTCCGGTGATCTTAGTAGGTTTAGATCAAGTGGAAACTGAGTCGGGCGGCTTAGCGGCCGCCAAGGCTTTTGCCAGCTCTCAGCACGCTCAATGGACACTATTAGCCGATACTGCAGGTGTCGGAACCGCATTTGGGGTTCAAGCGTTACCCACCACTTTGGTCTTTGACCGGCAAGGCCAATTGGTGGCACGGCATGTTGGGGCTACGGATCGGGATTGGTTGATTGCTCAAGCCCAAAAATATGCGCCTTGACTCTTCCCTTTCGAGACGATTTTTGCTATCTTCTATATAGAGAGTTCACAATATAACGAGCAAAGGATGGAAAAAATGAGCGAAAAGATCAATACGGATCAATTTAAATCCAAGGTTTTTAATTTTGAGGAAAATTCCGAATGGAAGTTTGCCGGTGAGTTGCCCTGCATTGTCGATTTCTACGCCGATTGGTGTGGTCCTTGTAAAATGGTCAGTCCTATTCTTGACCAAATTTCCCAAGAGTACGCCGGAAAATTGAATGTTTATAAGGTGAATACTGACGAGGAACAAGAACTGGCGGGCGCTTTCGGCATTCAGAGTATCCCCAGCATTCTGTTTATCCCCAAGTCTGGTGATCCCCGCATGAGCATGGGGGCCCTGCCCAAGGCTCAAATTGTCAAAGCCATGAAAGACGTCATGGGCGTTGAGTAAGCTAAAAAATTTCTTATAAAACAAAGCGTTATGGTGCTTGACGAGCAAGGTCAAGCACCACGATCTTTTTTTCCAGGAGAGAGGGAAAATGGAAAAAAGCTTTTCTAGTCAAGCCAATTTGAGTTCTGAAGACAGTCTGCTGGAACCCTGCCAAAAAGCTCATGATGCCGAGCAGTCCCGCTGGAACGACGACGATGGCGCCTGTGACGAGGCGTTGGGACTCGGTCAACTTTCTAAGCCTTCTTGAAAAGAAAGTTCTGTGCTTGAGACAGGACACCCGCCACATCGTGGTGAATCAATAATTTGAGGGCGTCCTCGTATTCCAGCCAAACACTGTTCAAGATTTCGTCTTTTTGAAGTTTTAATCTCTTCTTTTTTGTTTTTGCCAAGAAAAAGACAACTGTTTTGTGGACGCCTTCGTAGGGCGAATACGAAATC
>JAJXWL010000218.1 GCA_021781625.1 bacterium | reverse complement strand
AAGGCTTTGCGTTCCGATGGACGGGGAGGCTACCGCGAGTATGGTGCTGAAGAGGTGTTTGCCGACAAGGGGGTTCACCCCCACCAGATTCTGGATTGGTTAGCTTTAGTCGGGGATTCTTCGGATAATATCCCTGGCGTAGCTGGGATCGGCGAGGTAACCGCGAACCGGCTTTTGGCGGAATGGGGGTCTTTAGACAATCTTTATGCAAACTTAGCGAAGTTAAAAAGTGCTTCACAGCGGGAAAAGCTTGAAAAAGGACGGGATAGTGCCCTTTTAAGCCGTCAGCTGGCTCAACTTCGTGAAGTGGATTGCGGTTTTTCCTATGAGGCCACTCGTTTAGAATGGAATCTTCAAGGAAAGGCGGCCGAGCTTTTTCAGTCCCTCCAGGCAAAATCCCTCTTGGCAGAATGGAAAGCCTTGGGAAATGCCAAGGCGGGTCAACTGTTTTCTGAGGCTGAGAGTCTACCACCCTCTGGCCCCCTGCCTCTTCATGGCACGTATGAAACGATTGTCACTACCGAACGTTTACTTTTTTGGCGAGATAAACTGCGCCGTGCTGGCGCGGGAGCCATGGATTTTGAAACAGATTCCTTAGACACCTTTTCGGCTCGTTTATGCGGACTGTCTGTGTGTTGTCAGTCTGGTGAGGCCGCCTATATTCCCTTATTAGCCGCTGACGATGACAAATTTTCAGGGCCATGGTTGTCTGAAAACGACGTCTTGACGGCCTTTCGACCGCTTTGGGAAGATCCCTCCTTTAAGCTCATCGGCCAAAACTTTAAGTTTGACGCTAAACTGCTGTTGCGGCGTAGTATTCGTTTAGCGGGACTCTACCATGACACCATGGTAGCTGGCTGGTTGCTAGACGCCTCGGCGGGGTCTTACAATCTCGAAGCCTTAGCCTTAAAGTACCTCAATCTGAAAGGGCTTTCCTTTGAGGAGGTTGTTGGCAAGCTTCCCGATTTTTCGGCGGTGGAGGTGAGCCTTGCCTCAAAATATTCCGCAGAAGATGCCGATTTGACCTGGCGTTTATTTGAAATCTTTGAAAAGAGTTTGCACGAGGAAGGTCTCTTTGAGTTATTCCATACCCTTGAGATGCCGTTGACTCTGGTTTTGGCCACGATGGAAAATCGGGGTATACGGCTGAAGAAAGAAGAATTAGCCGCTTTTTCAGAAGAATTAACACGACGTCTAGCAGACCTGGAAGAAGAAATATTTGCCCTTTGCGGTGGGAAACGCTTTAACTTAGGGTCGCCCAAACAGCTCCAGGAAGTCTTGTTTACGGATCGAGGACTTACACCTCCTCCGCGTGCCAAAATTAAAACCGGTTGGTCCACAGATTCTGATATTCTCGAGGAACTTTCAGCCGAAGATCCCGTGCCGGGGAAAATCCTTTCTTACCGAGCCTTAGCCAAACTGAAATCCACCTATGCCGATGTTTTGCCTGGCTTAGTCAGTCCAGTGACCGGCCGACTGCATACGCAGTTTTTACAAACCGGGACTGCTACAGGTCGATTGTCGAGCAAAGATCCGAACCTCCAAAACATTCCAATTCGTGATGAAGAGGGGCGGCGCATTCGCCGAGCTTTTGTTCCGGAAGAAGGCTGGAAATTTATCAGCGCGGATTATTCTCAGATTGAACTGGTCGTCTTGGCACATTTGTCCGAAGATCCTCACCTCAGGGCTGCTTTTCTAGAAGGAAAAGATATTCACCGGCGTACGGCCAGCCTGATGTTTGGTGTCATGGAAGACTTAGTATCCTCTGAGATGCGACGGGCGGCCAAAGCGATTAACTTTGGCATCATGTACGGCATGTCTGCTTTTCGCTTGGCCAATGAGCTCAAAATTCCCCGAAAAAGAGCTCAAGAGTTTTGGGATTCCTATCAGCGCGAGTTTGCTGGAGTAGGACGCTTTTTTCAAACGGTAATCGCCCAGGCCGGACAAACAGGACAAGTCCAGACCATGTTGGGGCATCGTCGCAAAATTCCCAACCTAACAGGGCGTAACCAAACCGAAAGACAGGCTGCCGAACGAATCGCGATGAATACCCCGATACAAGGAAGCGCAGCCGATATCGTGAAATTAGCCATGCTGAAGGTCTCGCATCGATTAGAAGCCGAGGGTTACCAAGCCAGAATCCTTTTGCAAGTGCATGACGAACTCCTTTTAGAAGCTCCGCAAGAAGAGGTGAATGCTGTTATGAACTTATTGCGCGAAGAAATGGAAGCCGCTGTCACGCTCAGCGTTCCACTTCGCGTGGGAATTGAGCAAGCTGAAAACTGGGGGGAACTCCATTGATTATTGGTCTGGCGGGCAAGGTTTGTTCTGGAAAAAGCTCGTTAGCCACGGTTTTTGCTGAACGTAATTTTGAGATTCTTGACGCGGATCAGTTGGGACACCAAGCCTTAGAGGAGCTTATCCCTGAGCTGATTCAACACTTTGGTACCGACGTCGTGAAGGCCGGCAAGGTCGATCGAAGAGCCTTAGCACAAAAGGTTTTTCCCCACCCTCAGGCTCTGAAAGAGTTAGAAACCTTAGTTCATCCCAAAATCCTCACGGCGGTTCAACAAAAGCAGAAACTGAGTCCAGAAAAACATTTTGTCCTTCAGGCTGCCGTTTTGCACAAAGGGGGGTTGGCAGGGGAATGTGAAGCTGTAGTTTGGGTCAAAGCTCCTTGGTGGCAACGGTTATGGCGGGCTCGCAAGCGTGATCAGAGAACTTGGAAAGAAATCTTGAGTCGGGAATGGGCTCAGCGAAGCTTCTCAATTAAAGCCTTTGGTAAGGATGTCGATACCTATATTGTGGACAATGGAAAGGGCCTAGAGCGTGCCCAAAGGGATTTAGCCACTTGGTTAGATCGCCGGATCTCGGTTTGAACGTCCGCGATGAGCGAGGATTTCATGAAACAAAAGGGTATTGTATTCCTATTTATTGGGTTGGGCGCGCTAACCTTATTTGTGTTAATTGGTCTGTTTGTGTTTTATCCTAAGGATAACTCAGCTAAAACACCGCCAGTTAACCAACTCACGAATGCGGTGGGCACTCCTGTACCTCAGACGTTTGACCCTGTAGAGTGGTCTCGTACAGGGCAAGGAACCGTAACAGCACCGACAACTAGCCCCGCCCCTACCGTTTCACCCCTTGGTACGCCACAACCAACCTCTGCGGCAGACGGTTTCGTGGTGACGATGAACCCTCCTGGGAATAGTGCTCCTGTGACGGCAACTCCTTCGCCAGTGACCTTCCCCGCACCAGCGACTTCTTACACAGAACATAGTACTTCGGGTACGGTTTCCCACCGGACTAAGGAACTCAGTCGCGAAGAAAATCTTAAAGTTCGTGAAAAGAAGTCCATCGCCAAGGTGCGCCACGAGTCCACGGTACGGCACAAAGAAGTTGCTCCGGTATTAAGAACTCAGTACTGGATTCAGGTTGGAGCGTATACCAACCGCTATCAAGCGGAGCGCATGTCCCATGCCTTAGCGGCTCAGGGTCTGAAAG
>JAJXWL010000022.1 GCA_021781625.1 bacterium | reverse complement strand
ATCAAGATTACACTCTGAATGGCCAAAAAGCCGGTGACGCGATCACCAAAATCTACCCCCTCCAACCCTCATCCCCCCGATATCAAGACAGCCACACAGAGTTGGTCACCTTTGATACCCGCTGGTTTATCAACGCCCCTCCTAAACAGGCCTCAAGACCGCTACACGAATGGCGCTTTCCCCACGAATCCTCAACACCTCTGGTCAGCCTGAATACAATTGCCAATAACCTGAAAGATCCCCTGAAGACCTTCTTGTCCGAAGGTGCCGGAATAAGCTTCCCCGACGAACAATCAACTTTGCCAAGTTCAGAATTGTTTTCTTTGGATAGATTGGGGGAATGGAAGGTGAGCCATACCTACTCCGAGGAATATTTTGGGAAACACGAGGCCTTGGGTTTGCTCCGTGCGGAAGGTGGACTGCCCCAGGGTGTTTTAGGGGATCTTTTTTTAGAAACCCAGAAGGTCAAGACCGAGGATCGCTTGAATAAGCTCAAGGAGTACACAAAGGTCGAAGAATGGAAGAAGGTGAGGGGAGCGCAGGAAGCTTGGGGTCAGAAGCAAGTCTGGCGTTACACCGGGGACTGGCTGACGAACTGGCCTGAAGGAAAGGTCTTGTTTCAGGTGGGAAAGCTAAAGGTGCATCAACGGTTGAAAGGTTGGCTTGCCCATGCGTTTTTGAATTTAGAAAAGCCGCAAAGCACCCTGTACTGGGCTCTGGATGGGCATATCCATTGGAGGCCCCTTTCCAAGCAGAGGGCCGAAGAAATCTTAAGCACGCTAGCGGACTTGGCTCAGGAAGCTTGTGAGAAACCCTTGTACTTTTTCCCCGAGGTGTCTTGGGAATACCTCCAGCTTGAAGCAGAGGAGCCGATGTCCCAAAAGTTCTGGGAAAAATGGAACGAGTTGCTGGACGACCCTTGGTGTAACCGTTTCATCGAGTCTCAAGACTGGGAGGATTTTTCGCATAAAGAAGAATTTATCCAGCTTTCGCAAACCGTTTTTGGCCCCATGAAGGAATATGAAATTGACCCCACTTGATCTAACCACACTTCCGCTTGAAGGGACGCACCTAATCGAGGCCAGTGCGGGTACTGGCAAGACCTATACGGCCTCACATTTGGTTTTGCGCTGGATTCTTGAAAAGAATCTGCGGTTGCGAGATCTCGCCGTGGTGACCTTTACCAAACCGGCGGCTGCGGAATTGGCCCAACGTATCCGTGAACTGATTAGTCAAACCCGGCTTAAGACCAAAGAGACTGAAGCTCAACGGCGACTAGCTTTGGCTGAGTCAGAACTCGATTTGGCCACCATCACCACCATTCACGGGTTTTGTGCCAAACTGCTCAAAGAGTTTGCCTTTGAACTTCGCACTCTGCCTGGCTTTACCATCATCGAGAGCGAAGGCGAACTCATCGAAGCGGCTCTAGCCGACTTTTGGCGCCGTGAGATTGCCACCCTTCCTCCTGAGTCTCTAAAGCTGGTGGCCACCCTGACCCCAAGTTCCCTGAGCCAGCAACTTTACCCGCTGTTGCGCTTTCCTGGGTTGGAACTTAAAACCCTGCCTAACCCCCAAGAAAACCTGAAGAAGGTGGAGACCCTTTTTGAACAATTGCGACAAGCGTGGCAAACCGATCGGGCTCGCGTGGGGCAGTTTCTTCAGGACGAAACAAGTAAGTTAAAAGCGAATATCTATAAACAGGAACAATTTGAGTCCTACCTACAAGCCGTGGACCAAGCCTTAGAAGAGAACGTGGTAAATGATGCCTTCATGAAGCTTCAAAAGGCGAAGATACTAACAGCACAAAAAAAGAATTTTGTTGTAGATTTTCCTGACCTGAAATTTTGGGAGCTTTGGGAGCAAACCCCAGACGAGCTCCAAGCCTTTGCGGCGTCACGTAAAGAGCAACTTTCGGCCTTTCTTTTAGAGCGAGCCTTTAGGTTTCTTCAAGAAAAGCTTGAACCTGAAAAGAACCGACGAAACGTGAAATCATACCAAGACCTGCTCGGTGAGGTTGTTCAGGGGGTAACGTCAGGTTCTGAGCGGGTACTCCGTGTGTTGAGCGACCGCTTTCGGGTGGTGATGGTCGATGAATTTCAGGACACCGATCCAGCCCAGGTAAAAATCTTTGAAAAACTCTTTCAAAATCGGACTGATAAATTCTTGGCGTACATCGGCGACCCCAAGCAAGCCATTTATGGGTTTCGCGGTGGAGATTTGGCAACCTACCTCCAGGTCCGCCAGCAGATTCCCGAAACCAACCGCTGGACCATGACCGAAAACTATCGGTCCGAGGCTAGACTGCTCGAGGCGTTAAACGGACTTTATGCTACTAAACTCAAAACAGATTCCCCTTTTCTGAGAGAAGAGATTCAATTTCACCCGCTTACGGCTAAAGCAGAACAGCTTCCCTTCACCCTTCAAGGGGAGCTCTTACCCCCGGTGACCTTGTGGCCGCACCCCGATACCAAAACGAACCCCAAACTTAAACAGAAAGAAATGCAAGTGATCGGAGACTATCTCGTCGCCTAAATTCAACGGCTCTTAGAAGCTCAAACCGTAAAGTCTACCCGCTTGCGTCTACGCGACATGGCGATCTTGGTTCGCTCGCATCGATCTGCCCAAAAAATTCATCAGCACCTGGCTTCTTGGGGCATAAAAGCAGTTCTGGGTAAAGCCCAAAATCTTTTTGCTTCGGAGGAAGCGGAGTATCTCCACCTCATTCTGGCGCTTGTCCTGTCCCCTCAGGACGAAGGCCTTCTCAAAGCCCTGTTTGTCAGCCCCTTGATGGGTTGGGATGATCAGCAACTGCAAGCGTGGTCCCAAAATGAAGACAGTCATGGGGTTTGGTACGAAACCTTGCGAAAAGTCCGACAAGTCTGGGAAAGTTCTGGGGCGGGTACAGCTCTTGAGCGCTTTTTAACACAACTGGGGGCGTTTCAACGTCAGCCGGGCGACCTTCGGAACGAAAGGCGGTTTACCAATTTTCGCCACCTTTTGGAGCTAGTGCAGACCAAAGACTTAGAAATGGGGAGACTGCCTGAACGGACCTACGCGTGGTACAACGAAAAGCGACAGGCTCAAAAGGAAGCCTCGGAAGCCGAAGACGAAGAGCGTTTGGAATCTGACGAAGAGGCCATTCAGATCATTACGATGCACAAGGCCAAGGGTTTGGAATGGCCTGTCGTTTTTGCGGTGGAGCTTTGGCGCAAGCGCTTTACAGGGGGAGGTGTAGAACCGCTCCTCCGAGAACAAGGTCAGCTATTTGGTGACCTCAGACCAGAAACCTACGGCCAGCGAAAACAACAGCAAGAAAAGGAGTATTACGAAGAAGCCCAGCGCTTGGCTTATGTGGCTCTTACCCGGCCTAAAGCCCTTTTGTATGTGGTGACCGCCTCGACCACCCCCGCCTTGGGAAACGAGACAATAGATTCACCGGCCAATTGGCTGTTTTCAAATCCTGAAATCTTGAACCTTCAAGACGCGAGCGGACAGCCCCTTTTTGTCTGGAAGGAGCCCGCCTCTCCACAGCCGTTGCCTCGCGAAGAAGTAAGTCCAGGAAGCCTCACGACGTGGCCTTCTACGCGTGAAATTCACACCGCTTGGTCGGTCGGAAGTTATACACGCCTTGCCGGTGAGACGTCCCACCGGCTTCCCCTGACGTCAAATGCCGAAGCTGAGGGGTTGTTAGCCTTTCCTAAGGGCAAGAATGCCGGACTTTTACTGCATAGCCTCGTGGAAAAGTTGGATTTTAAGGGTCTCGACGGCAATCAGCTGAACGATGAAGAAGCGAAAAAAGTCAAAATGGCTCTTGAGTCGTCAGGCTCGGAGTATGAAGCCCACCTGGAGGCGGTTTTGGCCTCTCTCTCGTATACACTTCAAGCCCCCTTACTCGAAGACGACCCCGAGTTTAGTCTTTCAAAACTCTCGCGCCAGGATCGAGCCTCCGAAGTTGAGTTTTATATGACGGCGGCGCATCCTCAGTCCGGCAAAGAACCGCTCACTCAGTCGAGCCTCCAAAAGATCTTAGGAAAGGACAAAACTTGGTCTGCGGATTTTCAACTCGAGGGCTACCTGCACGGGTTCATTGACTTGGTGTTCACCTGGAAGAACCGCTGGTACATCTTGGACTGGAAGTCTAACTATTTAGGTCCTCGCCCCGAAGATTACCTGGCCCCAGCCCTCGAAACGGCCATGCAAGAAAATCGCTATCACTTGCAATACCATATTTACACGGCCGCGTGGTGGCGACACCTGACGGCTCGGGGGGGGTATACCTGGGACAATTTCGGTGGGGTCCTTTATCTGTTTCTGAGAGGGTTGACTCCTCAAGTACCCCGAGCGGGAATTTACTTTACACGCCCTGAAGAAAAGATCATCCGTCAGCTCGTGGAGTTATTATGAGTCTCACTTTGCAAGAAAGCACTGACCTGATTCAGCAAGAGCTGGCCAGGTATTTACAACGACGGTTTCACGCCTCAGAGGAAGCCGTCACTCTGGCTCTTGAAGTGCATCAAAAGTATCTGGAAGGTCATACGGCACTTCAGGTGCCGGTACAGCCGGAACTTTCGTTGGTGAGCCAAGACGGAACGACACCCTTGCTGTGGGAGGATGGCTTGTTGGCCCTCACGCGCTGTTATCGCGAAGAAAGGCGTTTAGCCGAGCGTTTTGCGGCGAGGGCACAATACCAAGAACGGTCGGCTTCGGAAGTACTCCAAGCGGTCCGCCTGTTGGGGATATCGCTACACCAGTGGGATCCGCTTCAAATCGCAGGGGCGTTTTTGCCGTTCTTTTATCGCTTGGGCTTGATTACCGGTGGACCGGGAACCGGCAAAACCACTGTATTGGCCATCCTTCTGGCCCTTCAATTGGCCAATTACCTCGAAAAGGGCGAACGCCTTCCGCGCATCGCGTTGGCGGCCCCTACGGGTAAGGCGGCCTTTCGAATGGGTCAATCGCTGGCTAATTCTGAAGTTCTCAAAAATTTGCCCGTCGAACTTCAAGCCCCCTTGAGGGGGTTGATTCCCCAAACCCTTCACCGGCTCTTAGGGATTCATAGTTCGGTTTCAGCCCCCCGCTATAATGCCGAGGAACAACTCCTGGTCGACCTGGTGGTGCTGGACGAATCCTCCATGGTCAGCGCTCAGCTCATGGATCAGCTTTTAGCGGCAATGCCCGAAAAGGCCACCTTGATCCTTTTGGGCGACGAGCATCAACTGCCGTCGGTGGAGCCGGGTAATGTGCTGGGTAACTTAGTTCAATGTTTTCCTGTCAACGCTTTTTCGCCCCGGCAGGTTGAACTCATAAGTCAGGTTGAGCATATAAGTCAGGGTGTTTCGACTTCCCCTGCGGTTACTCCCAGTCCGGTGATTCGTCTCGAAAAAAGCTTTCGCTTTCAGGAAGATAAGGCGATTGGCCTGTTGGCCAAGGCCATCCGGGGTGGCGATCTGACGGCCATCGAGAAACTCTATAACTCGTCGAAGGATGACTCATCGAGGAACTCCGAAGTGACCTTTAACCCCTTGGATTCGGAAGTCGCTCTGGTGCGCTTTTGTGAAGCGTATCAGCCGTTTTTGACGGCCTCGACTCCCGAAAAAGCCTTGGATGCCTTGCAAGAGTTTATGATTTTGACGATGACCAACGAAGGCCCTTGGGGGCAACGCACCTGGAATGATCTGTTGTGCAAGCATTTATCCCAGAACGGACAGCTGAACCATTGGCCGGTTATGATCACCGCCAACGATGCGGGATTAAATCTTTTCAATGGGGACTTGGGCGTGGCGTTTCGTACCGACCGTCTGAGGGTGTACTTTCCTCGGGTTGAAAACGGCCAGACTGAGCACCGCGTGCGCTCCTTTTTAGAAGCCCAGTTGCCCGAACATACCACGGCGTTTGCCATGACGGTGCACAAATCGCAAGGTTCGGAGTTTACGAACATTGCCTTGGTTTTGCCGGAACAAGAGTCTGAGAATACCCTCCTGACCCGCGAATTGCTGTATACAGGTTTAACCCGAGCCAAGACCCAAGCCAACTTATGGCTTACCCAAGAAAGCCTATTTCAAGCCGTTCAAACCCAAGAACAGCGTGTAACGGGCCTTGTCCCCAAATTGAGGCAAAGGCTGGAGGTCGTGTGCTAGTTCTTCTACTCTTGTTCGTTGGGGTTTTTGTGACCCATCTTGTTTTTGTTTCTCGAAAGAATCGCCTCGGGGAAATGGTAACCAAACCCGTTTTGATACCCTTGCTCCTTCTGTTCTATGTCTTGTTTAATCCACACCCTCAAGGCTTGGTCGTCGCCGCCTTAGCGTTTGGTTTTGCCGGAGATGCCCTACTTCTTGGTCGTCGAGAAATCTTTTTTATACTAGGGTTAGCCGCGTTTCTGCTCGGCAATCTATTCTACCTCGCGGCGTTCTTGGGGACTTCCGGGGTGACTGCCGGGAATGCCGGTGCTTGGGTTGGTCTTTTGTGGGGTCTGATTCCCTATGCTCTGGGTGGGTTTCTCGTCATCCGGGGGCTCTGGCGCCCTTTGGGGCCGATGAGGGTTCCCGCCCTCGTGTACTTAATCGTCATCTTTCTGATGAGCTGGTCGAGTTGGTTTATGCTGTCCAAGGGCTTGAGTTGGCCAGCCGTGGCGGGGATTGCCGGTTCGCTCTTGTTCATCATTTCGGACGTGGTTTTGACGGTTAACCTGTTTGTTCGACCCGAAAAGCGCTATCAGCTGGTGGTCATGCTGTTGTACGTGACCGCTCAAGCCCTCTTGATGGGGAGCTTCCTTTTCGCGTCGTGACCCGCTAAAGTCACCGCTATGGCAGAAACCTTGCTTGTTCTCATCCTTGCGGCTATTGCGGTCGGCGAGGTGCCCTTTTTTCATGTGAACCGCGCGACTATAGCCTTGGTAGGGGCCACGGTGGTTCTCGTGGCCAAGCTGATTCCCCTTACGAGTGCCTATCTGGCCATAGACTGGAACACCTTGGCGCTGTTATTTGCGATGATGGTATTTACCTCGCACCTTCGCTTGGCAGGTTTTTTTGAGCTTGCGGGTAGAACCTTGGCACGGCACGCCCACTCACCCCGAGTTTTGCTGGCCTGGGTTTTGGGAGCGGGAGCCTTATTTTCAGCCTTATTTATCAACGATACCGTAGTCCTCTTGTTGACCCCCCTGGTAGCACAATTTACCTTGGCGATGGGTCTCAACCCCCTCCCATTTTTAATTGGCCTCGCCGTGAGCTCTAATATCGGTTCTATGGTCACCCCAATTGGCAACCCGCAGAACATTTTGATCGCGACCTCTTCAGGGTTAGGCTTTGGGCCCTTTGCCGGAGCCCTGCTTATTCCGGGATTTTTGTCGTTGCTCTTGGCGTGGGTTTGGCTTTCGGTGCTTTACCGACGAGATTTAAAGCCGCGTTCTTTTTCGTGGACGCCACCGAAACCACTTCATGTCCATAAAGCTTTATTGTGGAAAAGCGGCTTAGCATTACTGGTCATGCTCGGAGGCTTTATTTTAGGGTGGTCATTGGCCTTAGCGGCTTTAGCGGGGGCGTCGTTGTTATTGGTCACCCGCCGGGTCAAGCCGGTCAAAATCTTGGGAAAAGTCGATGGAACCTTGCTACTGTTTTTTGCCAGTCTTTTTATCATCACCAAATCCGTAGAAGCCACTGGCGGTTTTCAAGCCCTGTTGAGCTGGTCCCGTCCCGTTCTTGAAAAAAACTTGGGGCTTTTTTCGGTCATTGCCGCACTTTTAAGCAACCTCATCAGCAATGTTCCAGCCGTCATGGTACTTAAACCGGTGATTCCGACGTTGTCAGACCCTTCTCGAGCATGGATTGCCCTGGCGGCGGCTTCGACCTTGGCGGGGAATTTAACTTTGCTGGGGTCGGTGGCCAATCTGATTGTTGCTGAGGCGGCGAGGCCCTTTGGCCTCAAGCTCTCCTTTGGAGAATATTTCAAGGTTGGGTTTCCATTGACGATCGTCAGCCTTGCCCTCACGGTGGTGTGCTTAAGTCTTGGCTGGTGACACCTGCTGGAGTGGGGAGGATTGCGAAGCTCTGACCCCTTCCGTAAGGTGCTCAAAAGCCGTAAACTAAGGACATGTCGGAACAAGTTTGGACGGTAGATCTCGAGTTGTCGGCGGTAGTCGTCTCGGTACGACTCGGCCGGGTAGCGGTCCTAACTGTACCTGGACATAACCAGGAGTCTCAAAAGGAAACCTTGGCTCTGCCCTTTGGTGCCTTTGATCCCGGTAGACACCGGACTTTGGATCTCGCCGTTCGCGCCTGGGTCGACGAGCTGAGTGGCTTGTCCTTGGGTTATGTCGAACAGCTCTACACCTTTGGCAACCGGCATCGTGACCCGCAACGTCTAGAACGCCATCAGCGACTTTTGACGGTAGGCTACCTAGCCTTGGTGGGTCCCGAGGCGCCGTCCCAGACGCGGGCGGGGGTTTGGCGGGATTGGTATGACTTCTTGCCGTGGGAAGATCATCGCAAAGGCCGCCCCGCAGTTCTGGACGAGGTCATATTGCCGCAGTTGGCCGCCTGGTGTGCTGGGCGAGCTGAGGAGACTAGACTTTCGTGCGAGCAAAGGGTCGCTGTGGCTTTTGGTACCGGCAAATCTGCCTGGGACCCTGAAAAAGTGCTCCCCAGATTTGAACTTTTGTATGAAGCAGGGTTGGTCTCGGAAAGTCAGCGAGACTGGCGAGCTTACCCCGAAGCCGAAAGGGACTTGCTCCCCATCACACAGCCCGCCATGACAAAACCAGAGTTTAGTACCCAAGACGAGCGGTTAGGACTGGCCATGGAAGGCGACCACCGACGCATCCTTGCCTCGACGATGGGGCGTCTGCGTGCCAAAATTCGGTATCGTCCTGTGGTGTTTGAACTCGTCGGTCAGGTCTTTACCCTATTGCAGTTGCAACGAGTGGTCGAGGCTCTTTCGGGCGTTGTTCTTCACAAACAAAATTTTCGCCGTTTATTATTGCAAGGGGGGCTGGTCAAAGAAGCTGAGGGGAAGGATTCCTCAACGACCGGACGTCCGGCACAGTTATTTCGCTTTCGTCATAGTGTGCAGTTGGAGCGTCCAGCCACCGGGATAGGCCTGCCCCAGCGTCCTACGAAAACTTGACAAACCCCACGAAAACTTGACAAAAGAAAAGCTTCCTGTGTTAATGAAACCCATTATGGACATTCGCGAGTTGGAAATTACGGCGGAATTGGCTCAAATTGCCCTTACCCCCGCTGAACTGGAACGCTTGGGCCGGGAAGTGACCCAGATGGTGGCGTACTTCGAACAAATGAAAGAGGTCGACACCGACGGCCTGGAACCGACGACCCATGCCTTTGTGAAAGCCAACCGCGTTCGCCCCGATGCTGTTACTCCCAGTTCCTTGGCCGATGCCGCTCTGGAAAGAGCTCCTGAACTGGAAGACCGTTTTATTGTGATCCCCAACGTCCTATAGGAGACCTCCATGGCGAAACTCGAAGACTCGTGGAGGCGTTTTTCTGAAAAATCCGCTTCCTATACCGCCTACACCAAAGCTTGGGAAGCCAAGATCGGTGCGTTCCTCAGCTTTAACCCCCAAGCCAAGCCTACTGTGACCCCGGAAGCGGCTAAGGCAACCTCAAGTCCTGTCTCAGGCTTGCCGTTTGGTGTAAAAGATAACATTGCTGTGGCCGGGTTCCCTTTGACCTGCGGTAGCAAGATGCTTGAAGGCCTCACTAGTCCTTATACCGCCACAGCTGTGCAAAAGCTAATCGACGCGGGGGCTTTACCCGTGGGTAAAACCAACCTCGATGAATTTGGCATGGGCTCTTCTACAGATAACTCGGCCCTCGCCAAAACCAGTAATCCCTGGGACCCGACTCGAGTCTCCGGCGGTTCGTCGGGGGGCAGTGCGGCGTGTGTGGCGGCGGGACAAGTCCCCTTCGCTTTGGGGAGCGATACGGGGGGCTCTGTGCGTCAACCGGCCTCCTTTTGTGGGGTCTATGGCTTAAAGCCTACGTATGGCACCGTAAGCCGCTTTGGTTTAACGGCATACGCGTCATCCCTGGAAGTCATCGGCGTTTTAGCTCAGACCGTGGGCTTAACCCGTGCCGTGTACGACTTAATTAAGGGGGCTGATCCGAACGACCAAACCTCGCTCCCCAGCGAACCTGGTCCGGCCAGACCCGTCCGAAAAATCGGCGTCTTGAAAAGTTTAACCGGCTTAGCCCCTGGAGTCGAGTCGGTTTACCGAGACGCATTAGTTCAACTGAAAAAGTTGGGGTATACCTTGGTAGAGGTTGAACTTCCTCTACTGGAGTACGCCGTCAGTGCGTACTACACGATCGCCACCGCCGAAGCCAGCGCCAACTTGGCTCGTTTTAACGGGATTCGTTACGGCCTGCGTCCCGAGTATGCAGAAAATCCAGAAGATCTGATTCGAAAAGCCCGCACCGCCGGGTTTGGGGACGAGGTCAAAACGCGTATTCTGTTGGGAACCTATGTGTTACGAAGCGGTTTCCAAGACCAGTACTACACCAAGGCTCAAAAGGTGCGCACGGCGATTCGCCGCGATTTTGACCGGATTTTTGAAGAAGCCGACGTCTTTTTGTCACCGACCTTTCCCACCACCGCCTTTGCGCACGGCGACACGGCGATGAGCTCTTTCCAACAAAAACTCGCCGATAAGTTCACGGTCACGGCGAACTTAACTGGACAGCCTGGCTTGAGCTTTCCTGCCGGTTTAGCCGACGGGCTTCCTGTGGGTTTGCAGGTGCTGGCCCCTGTGTTTGAAGAAGGGCGCCTCTTTGAGGTCGCTGAACGCTTTGCCGAGGTTGTCCCTCCGGCAGTATGCCCGGGAACCTCCCTGGACTGGAGTCTTTGATGTACGACACCTTTGTCGGTTTGGAAATCCATATCCACCTTTTGACCAAGAGCAAGGTTTTCTGTTCGTGCAAGGCCCATTACGGCGACGAACCGAATACCAATGTCTGTCCTGTTTGTTTGGGTTACCCCGGCGTTTTGCCCGTCTTGAACGAAGAGGCGATTAAACTGGCCTACGTGGTCGCGCAAGCCCTCAACTGCCGTTTGTCGCCGCGAACTCTCTTTGAACGCAAAAATTACTTTTACCCCGACTTACCGAAAAACTATCAGATCAGCCAGTTCCGGGATCCTGTCGGAGAAAACGGCTTCATCGATGTACCCCTTGGCGAAGGGGTCACTAAGCGGGTGCGCATTCACGACGTTCACCTCGAAGAAGACGCAGGCAAGATGATCCATGCTGGTGACATGAGCTTGTGTGACTATAACCGTACCGGTTACCCCCTCCTCGAAATCGTCACAGAGCCCGATTTGACGGGTGGGGAAGAAGCCGAGAAATTCCTTCAGTATTTTCAACGCTTGGTTCGCTACCTGCATGTTTCTGACGGCAATATGGAAGAAGGTTCGTTGCGCTGTGACGCTAACATTTCGATTAACAAGCCGGGGGCAGGTCTGGGGACAAAAGTTGAGGTGAAAAACCTGAACTCTAGCCGCTTTGTCCGTAAGGCGCTTGAGTTTGAATTTAAGCGACAAAGTGCCCAGTTCGAAGCGGGGACCCGCATCGTCCAAGAAACTCGGCTGTGGAACGAGAACCGTGACGTCACCGAGTCCATGCGCAGTAAAGAATCCAGTCACGACTATCGGTACTTCCCTGAGCCGGATTTGCCCCCGTTTGTCCCGACCGCTGACTTTTTACGGCTCGTGGACAGCCTGCAGGTTGAACTCCCCCTGGCTCGACGAGAGCGCTTGAAATCGAGTTGGAACTTGAGTGCCGAGCAGGCAGACTTTGTCAGTGAGACCAAAAGCTTGGCCGACTATTTTGAAACCACGGCCAAAAGTTGCGGGCAAGGTCCTGCCGTTGCGAACTGGTTAATGGGCGATGTCCAGAAAGAACTCAAGCATTTTGACCTGACCTTGGAGGCGAGTCCTTTATCGAGCGCCCGCTTGGCTCAATTGGTCACACTCTTAGATTCTGGCCGCATTCATATCAAAATTGCCAAGCAGTTATTGATCGCCGTGTTTGAAGAAAATAAAGACCCCGAAGCTCTCGTGAAGGAAAAAGGCTGGGAAGCCCTGACGACCGAAAGTCAATTGCAACCTATTCTCGACCAGGTGTTTGCCGAGCATGCTGGTGTGGTGGCCGCGATCCGAGCCGGAGATCAACGGCAAAAGGGCTTTTTAGTAGGCCAGGTGATGCAGGCTACCGGAGGCCGTGCGGCCCCCGCGTTGGTCAATCAACTCTTGGCAAAAGCTCTGGGTTAACTCATTCCCCTTGCCTTTTTGACCCGAAGTCGGTACAACAAAGCGATATTGTCAGGCGGGGGAATAGCGGTGCGTGTATTAGCTCAAGATGTTGCGAAGCATTTAAACAGCGAAGTGGAAGTCTTCGGCTGGGTTCATCGGATTCGAGAACTGGGTCAGGTGAACTTTGTGATTTTGCGCGACCGCTCCGGCTTTGTTCAGTTGGTGTTCCATGAAAAGCCCGAATTTACCCATGAGTCTGTTCTGAAAGTTCGCGGACGAGTAGCCGCGAACGACAAGGCTCCCGGCGGTGTCGAACTGGATCAGGTTTCGGTGGAAGTGCTTTCTGCCGCAGACCCTGAAATTCCTTTAGCTATTTACCAAGAAGCGGATAAATATCCGTTAGAAGCCCTCCTGGATAACCGTGTGATTGCCTTACGCCTCCCTAAACTTCGCGCCATCTTTGAATTGCAGTCATCCCTCTTGCGTTACCTGTCAGAGTATATGCACCAGCAGGACTTCTTTGAAATCAAAACCTCAAAGCTGATCAGCACGGGTACCGAAGGTGGTACCAACTTGTTTTCGGTGGAGTATTTTGAAAACAAAGTCTACTTGGCGCAGTCCCCTCAGTTTTATAAAGAAGTCATGGTCTCGTCGGGGTTGGAACGAGTCTTTGAAATTTCCCACGCCTACCGTGCTGAAAAACACGATACCCCCCGCCATTTGAACGAGTACGTCTCGTTTGACGTCGAAATGGCCTTTATCGAGAACGAAACCGACCTCATGAATTTTGAACGCGGTCTACTCGACTACGTCTTTACAAAAGTGGCAGAACACAATCAAGCCGAGTTGGCACTTTGGGGGGCCAGTGTGCCCGGTCCTGGTTCGATGCTGAAAGCTCCCGTGGTTGATCACGAAGAAGCCAAAGACCTCATCACGAAAGAAACCGGGAAGAAAGTCTTTGAAATTGCCCCCGAAGGGGAACGGGCCCTGTGCGATTGGGCCGTGCGCGAATTCGGAGTGGATGCGGTCTTTATCAATGGTTGGCCCCGAAAAAAGCGGCCATTTTACACCTTCCCGAGTGCTGATGGCCTGAAGACCATGAGTTTTGACTTGATCTTCCGTGGACTGGAAATCACCTCGGGGGGCCGACGCCTCAATGATTTAGCGATGTTCCTGGACGCTCTTCCCAAATTTGGTCTTACCCGGGAAGGAATGTCCGACTACGCGTCCATTTATCAGTACGGTTGCCCCCCTCACGGCGGGTTTGCCATCGGTGTGGAACGCTTGACCGCTCGAATTCTTGGTCTACCCAACGTCAAAGAAGCCAGTCCGTTTCCTAGGGACCGAAAACGTATTCGTCCCTGAGCCCTTGAGCCCTGACCCAACCTGCCTTACAATAAAGGCATGTTCTTATGGATTTGGGGCCTTTTAGGTTTAGGGCTGGTTTCAGCAGCCCTGTTTACTTCACTCATTGATTTTCTCATCCCGGGGTTAGCGGCTTTAATTTTGGCTGTGCTGAACCTTCTTCCGTTTTTTAATACCGCCTTACCTCTGCAATTCGCCGTTTGGGTTGTTGTCTCGGGGTTGGGGATTGGGCTTTTTCGCCGGTTTTTTGGCGGCTTGGTAAGCACCGGAGGTTCTTCCCGCGATAAAGAAGTCATCGGCAAATCTGCCCAAGTGGTCGAAGCGCTCGACGGAACACAACCGGGTCGGGTGAGTTTTGAGGGAACCACTTGGTCCGCTCGTTCCGAAGAACCAATCCCCGTGGGGAAAGAGGTTCAAATTCTCGGTCGCGATGGTTTAACGCTTTTTGTAGCTCTCAGTGAAAAAGATCGGATAGAAGAAGCTTTTAAAGCTTTAGAAAAAAGGAGTTAAGCCCATGCTCACATGGCTAATTTACGGCCTGGTGGCTTTGGTCATCTGGATTTTCTTTCAATTGGTTCGCGTGGTTCCGGCCCAACAGGCCTGGTTGCTGGAAGAGTTTGGAAAGTTTAAGAAGGCTCTAGAACCCGGCCTACATTTTGTCGTTCCCTTTGCACAAAAGGTGGCGTACAAACATACACTTAAAGAGCAAGTCCTGTCGGTAAAACCGCAGGTTTGCATCACTCAGGATAATGTTCAGGTCGAAGTGGATGGCGTCCTCTACTTGCGAGTGATTGACCCCGTCCAAGCGAGCTACGGGATTGAAAACTACGGCTGGGCTACAACACAATTGGCTCAAACCACGATGCGGAGTGAAATCGGAAAAATTGCCCTCGATAAAACCTTTTGTGAGCGTGAGCAGATCAATGCTTCGGTCGTAAAAAGTATTGATGCGGCTAGTGAACCTTGGGGAGTCAAAGTAACTAGGTACGAAATACGCGATATCGAACCAACTAAATCGGTAATTGATTCGATGGAAAAGCAGGTCGTGGCCGAACGGGTGAAACGAGCCGAGATTCTAGAGTCAGAGGGCGATAAGGAAGCTCGCATCAATGTATCGAAGGGTGAACGCGAAGAGGCTATTAATCTGTCGCGTGGGGAACGCCAAAAGCGCATCAATGAAGCCGAAGGTAGGGCTATTTCGATTGAAACCGTCACGACAGCGACGGCTGAAGGCTTGAGGGTGGTGGCAGAAGCTTTAAGCAAAGCCAATGGCAGAAAAGCTATGAACCTTCAAGTGGCCGATCAGTACTTTCAACAACTAGGTCGCCTTCTTGGCTCATCTGAGGTTCAGGTTCTTCCTTTAGATGTGGCTCAACTCAAAAGTTCCTTGACCAGTGTTTTGCCCACGTTGGGGATGGGCCCAGGAGGTAAAGCATGAGTGACTTCTTTCTCAACCCATTTTTCCCCCTTCTCTTGATCTTGGGGGCAGCTGCCGCAGTTTTCGTAGTATCTTTGATTCGGAGCATTCGCATAGTACCATCTAAATCCGTCTTGATTGTCGAGCGTTTAGGAAAATATTCTCGAACGCTAGAGGGAGGATTGCACCTTTTGGTCCCACTGATGGACCGCGTTCGATATTTGCACTCGTTGAAAGAGATTGCTTTAGAGGTCCCACCCCAGCCCTGTTTTACAGAGGACAATGTGCGAGTAGAGATTGGCGGTGTGTTGTACTTGATGGTGGTCGACCCTAAGAAAGCCAGCTATGGAATATCTGATTTTAAATTTGCCACGATTCAATTGGCACAAACTATGATGCGATCAGTCATTGGCCGCTTAGAACTGGATCGGACCTTCGAAGAACGTGACACGATTAATGCTACTTTAGTGAAAAACCTCGATAACGCACTAGAAACTTGGGGGGTCAAGGTGACCCGCTACGAGATTCAAAACATCACCGTGCCTCATAGTATTCTCAAGACCATGGAATTGCAGGTGAATGCAGAACGGGACAAGCGGGCCAAAATAGCCAAGTCGATTGGGGAAATGAATTCACGGATCAATCAGTCGGTGGGCATCATGGAAGAGGCCATCAATAAGTCTGAAGGGGAAAAGCAAAAGCAAATCAATGAAGCCGAAGGACGGGCCTCAGAGATTTTGGCAGTTTCAAAAGCTACCGCAGAAGGGCTGGAAAAGCTCGCAGGTGCTATGAGCCTACCTGGCGGTGATTTAGCTGTCGAAATGCAGATGATTGAAAAGTTTGTTGCCCAATTGGCCAACCTTCAAGGAAAAGCCAATAAGGTTATTCTGCCCCTTGATCTTACTAATTTAGATAGTGTGACTCGTCTGGCTACCCAAGCGGTGCGCCCCGAACAGGCTAAATAACAACATGCTTTAAATAACAAAACCGGCGGTCAGCCGGCTTTGTGTTTAAACGCTCTCTCTTTTAGCCTCGTTCAGCAGAGCCCAAAACCTCGCGGTTTTTGTGCATATAGAGCTTTTTCAGCTCGTCACGGGCTGGTCCGAGGTACTTGCGGGGGTCAAACTCGCTGGGGTTCTCTGTAAAGACCTTGCGGATCGCGGCAGTCATGGCCAAGCGTCCGTCCGAGTCAATATTGATTTTGCAAACGGCCGATTTGGCGGCACGGCGCAATTGTTCTTCAGGAATACCAACGGTGTCCTTCAACTTTCCGCCGAACTGAGTAATTTGCTTCACGTATTCCACCGGAACCGACGAAGAACCATGGAGTACAATGGGGAAGCCGGGGAGCTTCTTTTCAATTTCTTCAAGGATGTCAAAGCGAAGAGCGGGAGGAACCAGAATCCCGTCGGGGGTGC
>JAJXWL010000021.1 GCA_021781625.1 bacterium | reverse complement strand
TCTGTCTTGATCGGGGTGACCCTGGTTTAGATGATCCCATAGCTTTGGACCCCCAGCAATTTCAACTCATGGTAAAAACTGTTCGCGAAGGTGAGGCTGTGCCCGAGATCGAACGACACCAGTGGGCCCGGGACAAGTTTGGAAAGCACCTAGACCTGATCTTAGGTAGCGGTAAAAAAGAGCTGGCACCCAGCGAGAAAGTCCACTACGAACGGACAAACCGCAGTTTGCATGTGGTAAGAACGTTAAGACCTGGACATGTGATCACGCCAGAGGATGTTGCTGTGCTTCGGACAGAAAAGATTCTCCGGCCTGGGTTACCGCCTCAATTTTTAGATCTGGTGCTTGGTCGCCCTCTTCAGCGAGAAATCTCTGCGGGTGAAGGGTTAGTTTGGGACGATTTACTTCCGGCGGGGAAATTGTGAGTCACTGAGACTTCCTCTAAAAGGGGTAAATCCTCGGTAAACTTACGCCCAGGGGAGTAAAAAGCCTTCATGAAGAACGTACCGGCATAAGCGCGGAATAAGAGCTGGGGATGCGCATCAAATCGGCCCTTGAGGTTCCAGAAGGCTAAGTAAGGCTTGAGAAAAGCCATGTCCGTTAAATCGGCAGGGTGTAAGCCCCGAATTTTCAGTGTCCATACGGATGGTCCGGTCCCAGGAGCAAAACTTTCACCCGAATAAGGGACTTGAAGTATGGTCATGGAACCAGTCTGACGGGCGCAGGGTGTAATTAAGACCTTGAACCCTTGTGCTGCAAGGGGAGTACAATCCAATGGTGTTGCCCCAGCATTCCAAAGGGCAATTTTGGTCAAATCCACACCTTGGTACAAAAAACTCCCCGGTGTTTCGGCCATTTGAGTTAGGACGGTCTTTAATTGTTCGGCTTGTTCTGTGACGGGGCGGTTGAGGGCTTTAGCTTGCTGTTGTTCGAGGTACCAGAACGAATTCCAAAAAGTTGGGCCCCAAGCAAACGAGCGAACAAAAGCCGCTAGATCTTGAAAAACCGTTTTGGGGGCGGGATCTTTGAGGGGGGCGGAGAGGGAAGCCACCACGAAACCTTGCGAAGCAAAATCCTCAGCGACATATTCGTATTCCCAAGCCGGTGTGCCTTGGGGAGGAATCAAAAGCACAACAGGGAACTGGCTCGCTTGTCTTGCAAGTTTACCGCCTTGAATAAAATGAGTCGGATTTCCAGAGGGTAAGAGTGCCCAATGGGAATCTAAGAAGGGCGGAGGCCCTCCGCGTTCTTGAAGCGTGACCCAGGCGGCTCTCGTTTGTAAGGGTCGTATTCCGGGACTCAGGTTGCCGGAAGCCGGATACCAAAGAAGAAGGTTGGTGGGTTTAGAGTCCCCAGGTTTAGCGTCCCCAAGTTTAGAGTCCCCAGAAAGGCCTGTGGGGAGAGATTCTATCCGTAAAGCAGAGTTAAAGGGACCTGACCAACTGTTTACCGGGAGGGGAAACCAAAAAGAAAGGGAGACAATAGCCAAAACCGCGACCAGGGCGACGGAGACCACGACGAGTCGTACGGTAGAGCGAAGAGCTTTCCAAAAGCCTTTACGTTGGGGACGGCCTTTGAGTGTTCTAAAACTGAACATCAGGACGAGGATATCCAGAATGACCATGACCCAGGCTGGCATCGTCGTCCACCGTAAACCTTCAAACTGGGCTGAAATGAGGGCGAGTAAGCCAGCTAAGGGGGCAAGCCAGTTCCAAGCTAACGCGCGGCGTCGACGTGGAGCCAAGAGGGCGAGATGATATGCCAAAAGGCTAAGCAAAAAGGCCGTTTCCCAAAATCGCATACGCTCACTCTAAAGGGGAGTCTAGCAGAGTGCAAGAGGAGAGATTATATTAGAAGTATGCAGGTCTATGACGTTCAGCAGCTCCAGACTAAGTTCGCCGACCGTCAAGTCAAGGTTGATCCGTATTTTCAACGGCGAACAAGACTAGTCCCTCACCAAACTCTCTTAAAACTGGGGGAATACAACTTAACTGTGGTTCCTGGGCTGCTAGGATTGCAGGGAGCTCAGCTCTTGGGCGTTTTGACCCCTTCCGAAGTGACGCTGTTTTCTCGTTTTCTTTCGACGATCAATACTTTGGTTTTGGTCTTTGAGAATCCTGAACAAAAAGAAACCGCACGCTTTCATATCAAAGTTCATCTTCAGTCGATTACCCCTCTTCCCGAACGCAAAAATGTCTGCTTGTTGCAAGTGAAGTTCTTGACAACCCCTGCTGAGTTGGTTCAAATCTTGGGGCAATATTGGGAAGAGCAAGAATTACGATTTGAAGCCTATCAAAAGTGGGAGACCAAAATCCTGTTGGATGCCGCCGAAGCGACTTTGCTAGGCTACAACCATTATGCAGAATTGTGGCAGGGGGAAAAGCGTTGGAAAATTACCTTGAAAACGTTAAGCCCAAAGTCTGTAGAATTTGTGCTACCTGAAGCCTCCGAAGCCCCCGACGAAGCCCAAGAGTTGCACCTAAAGCTGTACTTTCGCTCGGGTGTACTGACTGTGACGGGGAAGTCGAATGCTAAAGGAAGCTTGTCCCTCGACTATTCGAATGAATTGCTTTCGTTACTCGAAGATTATCAATTTCGAAAAACCGTTTTGGCAAAAAAGAAGGCCGCTGAGGCAGGCGAAGCTACGTGAGATTCACTGTTCTAGGCTCAGGAACCTCAACAGGTTTGCCCGTCATAGGTTGTTCGTGTGCACTCTGCACCTCGCCAGACTCTCGTGATCGACGTTTAAGATCCTCGTTGCTCATTAGCGACCAGGGTAAGAATTGGGTCATCGATACGGGCCCTGACTTTCGGGTCCAAGCTTTACGGGTGGGGTTAACCAGGTTAGAAGGCGTATTTTATACGCATGGGCACGCGGACCATATTTTGGGGTTAGACGATCTGAGACCCCTTTCATACCGTCAGGGTATAGATATTTGGGCGGAACAAAATTTACTTCATCAACTGAATAGAATGTTTCCTTACGCCTTTACCACCGGCGAAAGCCTGAATTCTAGACCGAAGCTTCGCGTCCATGAAATTCGTGCTGGTCAACGTTTCGAAGCCTCGGGGCTTGAGGTCTTACCTGTCAAGGTATTCCATGGAAAAGATCAGATCCTGGGGTTTAGAATTGGGAAAATGGGCTATGTCACCGACTGCTCGGGACTCCCCCCGGCCAGCCTCGAACAGTTGCAAGGACTCGAAGTACTTTTTTTGGATGGACTACAATGGACTCCGCATCCCACACATTTAACCTTTGAAGGGGCCGTACAATTAGCGCGGCAGCTAGGGGCGGGCAAAACAGTTTTAACGCACATTGGGCACGAGATTCGTCATGAGGAACTCCAAGCCCGGCTCCCTGAAGGGATTCTTGCCGCCTGGGATGGTTTGATAGTGGATTTATGATTGTGGATTTAGAGAAATAAAAGATTTAGAGGAATAAAAAAAAACCGGCACAATGCCGGTTTTTCTCTCCGTAGAAAGCGCGAGAACGTCTTGTCTGACAGCATTCCCTATCAGGCTTTTTGTACCTTATTGGCTTTTAGGCACGAAGTGCAAACCTTAATGGTCTGTACAGTCCCGTTCAAGCTGGTTTTGACATTCACAATATTGGCCTTAAAAGTTCTCAGGGTTCTCACCCCGATGTGCTGTCCAGCGCCACCCTGCTTCTTCGGCTGACCTTTGCGTGGAACATTATTACCAAACATTGTTCCTTTGCCGCAAATATCGCATCTTCTGGCCATAAGAAACCCCTTCACAGAAACTCTAGAAAGGCAAACTAACATAGAAAAGCTGAGTATGTAAACCCCTTTTCTTTCCCCAAAAGTGGGTTACAATAACGTTATGGACAACTCGGCTTTATCGCTCGTTCTTGATCAATGTCCGCTCCCCATTGAGATTTTGGACGAAGGGGGGGTGCTTTTGTATGCGAATCCTTTTTTTTCTCAATATTTTTCTCAAAATTATCAAGATTATTTAGGACAAAAAAGTCCGAGTTTTTTGCTTCTTACCGAGGCAGATTGGTGGGACCAGGCAAAAAAATCTCCGCTTTGGCGTACTTCTGTGTCGCTTTCTCGGGGAGAGGACCTTTTTATTGATACAATTACGGTATTTCCCCTCGTTCCCCAAAGCGGAAATCCCTTATACATCGTGGTCCATGCGGATACCACACAAGACGTCATGCGTGAAGAAGCGAAGCGACGGGAACAAGGTATTCTGTTAATCCGTTCCCGCCAAGCTCAAATGGGCGATCTTTTAAGTCTGATTGCCCATGAATGGCGGCAACCCCTGACGCTTATCAATTCTTTGGTGGGAAATGTCCAGCTAAAAATGGAACTCGGTACCCTGGATCACGACTATTTACATGAAAAACTCAATAAAGTGACGGCCACCGTGCAATCACTTTCGCAAACGATTGATACCTTCCGAGGTTTTTATACGTCTTTAGGGATTGCTAAACGTCACAATTTATGTGAACTGGCCTCCCGAGCTGTAAACCTCTTACACTCCAATTTCCAAAAGAAAGGCATTCACGTCGATTTGGAGTTTTCTAGTGAGGATATCCCCTTGAATGGGTTTGCTGGAGAAATCCTTCAAGCTATCCTCGAAATTCTTCAGAACGCCGGAGACGCGTTTGCGGAGCAAGATGTCGGAAGGCCTCGGATCATTCTGAAGGCACATACTCAAGAGGGCAAAGCTTTTCTTCTGATTGAGAACAATGGTGGTGCGATTCATCCTTCCCTGACTTCGAAAATCTTTGACCCCTACTTTACGTCCAAGCAAGAGAATGCTGGCATGGGGTTATATATGGCCAAGATGATTGTGGAAGATTTTCATGAGGGGCACCTGACGGTGTCTTGTCATGATAATTGGACGAAATTTTTACTCGAATTTCCTCAGGAGCTAGAAAATGCCCACAACGGTACGTGACCCCCTCCTTTCGGAGCTCTTGAAACTCGCGGAAGACTCGAGTGTTCTTTATGTGGAAGATGAAGCCAGCGTGCGTTCTGAAGTCGCTGAAATTCTTCAATCGATCTTTCCCAAGGTGGTAACGGCAGAAAACGGTTTAGATGCCCTTCAGAGGTTTTCTCAAGAATCGTTTTCTGTGGTGATCACCGATATCAGCATGCCTGAGTTGGATGGGATTGGCCTGATTCAAGAAATTCAAAAACTCAAGCCTCAGCAAAGCTTCTTGGTTACCTCGGCCTACAGTGAAGCTAGGCATTTGATTCCTTTAATCAATCTCGGTGTAGGAAACTTTGTTCTGAAACCCATCGATTGGCATATGCTTTTGGCCATGCTCAGAAAAGAGTTGGCTTTTGTTCGTAATCAAGATTTGGAACAGCGGCATCAACGCCGTTTAGAGAAAGAAGTCGCCTTGCGAACTCAAGAACTTCAAGAGGCGTATTATCAAATTCATCGGCTCGAGGAAGCTCGTTCGAACATGGTGGCCCTGGTCAGTCATGAACTTCGCACGCCGTTAAGCGGGATTTTAGGTTTTATTGAAATGTTAAAACCTTACGTGGTCCAAGACGAGGCTAAAGAGTTTTTAAAATTTGTTGATGACTCTGCTCAGCGGCTAGAACGCTCGACCAAAAAAGCTTTGGAATATGCCGGAATATCGACCTCTGTGCGCCAGCTTGAGTACCATCAAATCTCTCTGAAGGACTTGGTAGAAAAAGCTTGTCGTCGGCTGAAAGAACAGTATCCCGAGGCTCCAAAGGCTGTCTACCACGTGCAGGGAGAAATCCTGGAACTCCGCTGTGACGAAGATTTGTTGCAAGAAGCCTTGTTCAATTTGTTTGAGAATATTCAAAAATACGCCGGAAAAACCCCCGAGGTTCGAATCTCGCTGGAAAGATCCGGTGAATGGCTAGTCTTAGCGGTACAGGATAATGGTCCCGGTTTTTCTGATTATGCTTTGGCCAATATTTTTCAGCCCTTTCTTTCGGGGGGGATCATGAATCATTCGGAGGGAATGGGTTTGGGACTCTCCTTGGTCGACTTAATTGTCTTGACCCTAGGGGGAAAAGTTCAAGTGGACAACTTACCTCAAGGGGGAGCGAGAGTGCGGTTGTTTTTGCCGGCAAAGAAAACTACCGGGTCTTGAAGCTCACCCGAATGAAAACCAAAATCTTCAAAGACGGTTTGATCTAATTCTTTTGCGGCGGTTAAATACGCCGCAAGAAGTTCATTATGAGCCATTAAACTGGGGGCCTTCAATACTTTGTCACGAAAGAAATCTTCCCAGCCATCCGAGTCTTGCTGAAGGCTGTAGGCCTGGAATTCATTCACAACCAAAGCCGCATCCGTCACATCATAGTATGAAGCGGCAAGAAAATTGCGAAATTGTTGACGGCAAGCTTCGGGAAGTGAAGCCCAAATCCTGGCTACACTACTGCGATACTGAGGGGTTGTGAAATACAAGCCGTGAAAACTTTCGTGTGTCAACAAAAAAGCTCGCAAGGGAGGCGGTGATTCTTCACTGATCCCTAATAGGGCGCCTTCGCCGCCTTTCCAGTGCCCCGGCGAGGTGAGGATCAAGATTTTTTGCTGTTCAAGCCGTTGCCGAAGTTCTTGCTCTTGAGGGGATAAGGCATAGTTTTCGGCACTGGCTAAATTAAAGAAATTGGCCAAATCTTCTGGGGCGTAATCATGGGCATTCCAACCGTGCAACTTAGCGGCCTCGTCTAAGGTTAAGAACCTCCCTCGGTAGTTTTGTTTCTCGACAAAGAAGGCTAGTCGTGTCAAAAACCGAGCTTGAAGGGCGTAGTCCTTAGTCAACAAAATCAAAATGTTCTTTTGCCCTTGCCAAAGAAACCACTCTTGCTCTTGGTTTCGAAAGCTTTGAGTTGGCCAGTGAAGAAGTGTTGCGAGGTCTACCGGAAGGGGGTCTTGGGGAGCCGTTGCGGCAAGGCGAAGACGAGTCAAAGGAACCTGTTGGTCACCCTGGACGGTGACCAACCAACGGCGGGTTGAGGTCTTCCAAACTTGAGGGTAGTAGAACCAAGTCCCTGTAGGAGCCGAGAAATGAAACTTTACCGAGGCGTCTTTTTGGTCAAGCCGATTCGCCTGCAAGGTAAACCCCGTATTATGAGCCCAAGACAGCTCTAAGGCGGAGGTGAAACCAGACGCTGTATGCCAGGGGGGCAGAGAAAAGGTCAAGGTGGAGCCTGAAAGGGCTACCAGAGGCTCCTGCGTCGACAAGTGTTTTTGTAGACTTAGGGTAAGCGGGGGAGGGATAAGCCCCGAGGTGATGAGGCGAAGGCGATGAACTTGGAAGGGAAGTTTCCAGGCCAGCCATACCTGGATTCCCGAAACTTCTGGAAAGTGGACTTCTGCTCCCTGGGTTTCGGGGTCGATTTGTAAGGTGATCTGACCCGGGGGAAGGGGGCCCAAGGTTAGCCAGTTGCCTGGGGCGAGTTGGGGAAGGACCCACTCAAAGCTCGAAGTTTGTCCGTTCCAGGTCACTCGTTGGCGCTCTAGAAAGCTTTGCTGATTTTCTTGGCGAAATACATCCGCCCCCAAAAGGAAGGGAATATTGCCGCCAAGAAGCAAAACCGCCAAGAGGATGCGCATTTACAAACTCAAAAGTTGTTCGACCAGTTTTCGGGCTACCGTGAGCTTTCTTTCTTGATCCAGGGCCCCGTCCGTGCGAATTAAAGAATTCAATAAGCCCATAAAGCCTGAGGGCAAGTTCGGCAAAGCTTCCAAGCTTCTCAGCCGCTGTTCAGGGGGACACAGAAATTGGTGATGAGAACTCAACACAAGTTCTGTCACGGTCTCGAGCAGTTGGGCTAAACTGATAGGGAACTGTAAGGGGTCTTGATGAAATAGGGCCGTGCCCAGGTCCGCTACGTAATGTTCAAGCCGAGCTTTCAGGTTGTTCAGGTGCCATTGCCAAAAAGCCTCAGGAAGTGACTCGAGTATTTGCTTTTGTTGATCCACCCAACCCGATCGCGAAAAGACTGGGACACCCCACAAGAGGCGGTACAAACCGTAGGTGGAGCCTTGTAACAACGTGAAAGGTTCATTTCGAATACCCTTCAGTAAGGCTTCAAGATCACGAGTCTTCTTATATTCAATGTGGACCGGCAGACTTTCGAGGAAAAAACGGTCCTTGGTTTCGGCTAAAGAGGTTTCGAGAAACTCGTGGGGGGGAAAGAGCTGGATTCGGTCTTGTTGAGGGGGAATCGACCCCTCAAGAAAGACATCGAGTTTGATACTGGCAAATTCAAATAAAGCTTCTGAGTAGCTTTGATAGGGAATCTTTTGCACAGCTTCGAGGTGGGGCCAGGTTTTAAAGCCCTGCAAAAGACTCTCGACTAAGCGGTTGATTTTCTGAATCATGGCAGGCATAGTACCACAAGGAAAAGAAAAAATGAAGAAATCCCGTTGGGTGTGGCTTCCACCCCAGGGAGATGTTCGCCTCTTAAGGTTTCAAGAGGACGTCGCCCTCAAGGTGGGTGACACCTTCCGTGCCTTCCCGCCACTACTCATGGCCCCAGAAAACACCCCTTTTCCCACTAAAACTGAATTGGTTGAAATCTCGTTAGGCAAATGGTTGCCCCGTGAAGAAGGTCCTTACTTAGAAGGCCCTTTGCCAGGACTAAAGTTTTGGCTGGGCTGGAAAGCTCCTGAAGACTGGACGGTCTTTTCCGTTCCACCTTACACCTGGCAAACGGGTCGTATTGCTTACTTCACTTGGGAGCCTGCGGGGAACGGCCTTTTTTGGTCTTTTTCTTCTTGGCGACCTTGGCGCTGAGGGTCTTACCAGGACTTTCTTCGTAGGGAATTAGCCGGTTGGCCTTCCCCAAGGTTTGGCACCCATTGGCCACCAACAGCCATTGGCTTACTCCAGCGGGACTTGCGCTTTCTTTTAGTCGACACCAAGTCCTTGTGGCCGTTGCTCCCTCTGGCCACCACGGAGGTCCGGTCCAGGGAGCCTGTGAAGTCCAAGCTCGAGGTTCCCGGTGATGATACACCTGAAGGAGCGATGAGGCTCGTTTGAGGTCTTTACCCCATAAAAAGGCATCTTGGGCGCCTTTGTCGGGGGCGGTGCGCAAGACCAACAGACCTTGATTGGTCAAACCGGGGATAGCCCAAAAAAACACTTTGCCGGGTAGGGGAGATGGGCAACGAGGTCCCGCCACCAAAACTAAAAACTGTCCCGCTTGAACGTCTTGTTCGGGAAAGTTAAAGCGTTCAAACCTACCAGGTGAAGTCAAATCCAGGCAGAGTCCCGCTAGCGACCCTGCTTTGACAACTTCTAGCTCAAGGGCATCTGGGTTTCGGCTATTTCCGGCCGTGCGGATTTCTGAGAGTCGTAAGAGGGCTACACGAGGGTTAAGGCCCCAATAGCTCCCTTGGATACCTGTCACTGTCCCTTGAGCATCCTGGACTTCTAGCGAATAGCGGATTTCTTGCCCCGGTGGTTCCACTTGCCGCTTGAGGCTCACTCGGTTGCCTTGGAGTATGGCTGGTGAAAGCAAGTCGGGTGGCTCGGTGGTCATGTGAGCGCTTTTGAGAGGATGATCAAACGTAAAGCCCAAAGTCCGCTCTTCAGATTGAAAGTCGAGCAAGCGGGCCGGAGCCGCTGTGGCAAAGACTTGGCAGCCAAGAAGCAGGGTTGACAAGAAAAAGAGGCAGACCCTAGAACAGGATTTTGTCGTGGCATAAAGAGGATTCATAGCACCTTCCTAGGAAAGGAAACGGGGCTGGACTTAGTTGTGCTTCAGTTCTCGGTGAAACCGCTCTCGCTCCGGATGAAGGTTTTGATTATATTGGAGAAATGGAAACGAACCCTCTTTTGCAAAAATACGGCAAAGTTCTTGCCTCTTCACAAACCGTTTTTCAGGAAAATGAGGAAGGCGATCAAATGTACATTATTCAAGAGGGCAAAGTTCAAATAAGCCGTCAAATTGCCGGGAAAGAAACTCCCATTGCCGTGCTCGAAAAAGGGGAGTTCTTTGGGGAAATGGCCATCGTCAACCGAATCAAACGGACGGCTTCTGCCACCACGTTGGCTCCTACGACCTTGCTGGCCTTTGACCGGGTAGGTTTAGAGCAAATGATCGAAAAGAACCCCAAAATTGCTTTGAGCATTATCGACAAACTGTGCCGCAGGCTTCAAAACGCCAATGCTCAAATTCAAAAGTTAGCTCAGAACTCGACGCATCAGGCTGTGTGGGGAGCTCTGCAAGTTTTAGCCCACCAATCCACCCTTCTCGGCGAGGAAGTCAAATTGGCGGACGAATTATCACTTTCGTTGTCCTTGGCCCGGTCCGAAGTTCAGCAAACTCTCGAAGAATTAGTGCTGGCTCAAGTCCTCAAGCGGAACGGCAACCAAATCGAAGTCTTAGAATTAGATAAGCTGATGAGTTTAGGGGCGAGTTAACGATAAGTCTCACCGGAAATTTTCCGATAATAACGTCATGAAGCTGATCGTGTTTCTGGCCGCCTTGACGGCATTCCCCTTAAGTGGCTTGACCGTAAACAGTAGCTTGAAACTGTCAGGATCAGACGTCCGCCTCGAAGCCTACGCGGATGGGTACCACTTGGTGGTTAAGAAAACGCCAGCCGTAAACTCAGTCCTATTGACCGAGGCGTTCGAACCAGTCGGGCATAAACTGGCGACCTATAGCTGGCGGGGTCTAGAACCTAATGCCCTCAACGGTCAAGAAAAACGTCTTTTAAATGGTCATTTCTTGCCACAGCCCAATACCGACTTACTCTCTTCGACGGTAGTTCCCGATAAAGAGTTTGGCCAGGCCTTCGTGATTCTGATTCCGTCTGTCGTGGAATATGGTTATCACGAACCGGGGGCCCGTTTTGGCCGCATGGATTTAACTCAGCTCATCCAGCAGGGAAAAGCCCTATGGTTTTCGGTCAGAACGTTTTCGCGTCCGTATGCGGATTATACGGGGCAATACCAAGACAATGCCTTTGAACTCAGTCAGTTGGTCGCCAAGGCTAAACCTATGCCCGCATCCGACTCGGCTGTGGCACGTTTAAGGCGGCTTGGTCCGGTCTATGAAGCGTCGAATATTACGCAAGGCATACAGCGTGTGCAGAGTTCAGTCCAAGATGATTTGGATATGGTACTTTGCATCGATACGACCAATAGTATGAAAGAGTACTTGAAGGCGCTTCAAAAAGATTTCTTGGGTCCAATTTCTCAGGAAGCCAAAAATTTTCAACACTTTCGGCTGGGGTTAGTCTTTTACCGAGATTATATGGAGGATTATCTTACCCAAGTGGTGACCTTTCAGTCAGATGTCTCCGTGATCCAAAAGGCTTTGAATCAAGCCACTGCCGCTGGGGGCGGTGACATCCCCGAAGCTGTGGTCGAAGGGCTTTGGTCTGCCCTCAATTCGTTTGACTGGCAAGCTGGACATCGGTTGATCTTAGTGATTGGCGATGCTCCTCAGCACAATTTGCCTCGGGGTTCGATTACTGAAGCCATGGTACACCAAACCGCCCTGGAAAAGAATGTGGAAATTCAAATTGTGAAACTTCCCCCTGGCGGTAATGGCGGCAATTAGAGGAATGGCAAAAGCTTATTTAACGCGGTTTGCCTTTTTCCCCGTTTCTATTTCTTTCAGAATCTTGGTGGAAAGGATCTGCACCCAAATGGGCAAGTTGCTAAGGGTCGGATCATTGTAAAGTTTTAAGATATTTTGAAACTGTTCTTTGGCCAGGGGATAATCCCCCATTTTGAAATGGAGAAAGGCCACTTCGTACTGTGCAGAAACACGAGTATTCATGTCGATGTCCGTTCTCGCCAGCAATTCAGCATAGATTTTCAAAGAATCCTGGTACTCATACTCATCAGAGGCCTGCTGGGCGCGTTGAAAATATACCTCGGTGGGGGTATTGGGCGCTAAATTGGTGTCGATGGTTTTGCAGGCAGACAAAGAGAGCAACAGAGCAACCGTAGCTCCCAAAAAGTAGAACCTTTTCATGAGAACATCCTTTGGGGATAAAGAGATTTCAGTTTACTGAGAATAAACATCTTACTGAGAATAAACATCAGGAAGAAGGAAGAGTTTCAGAATTTTGGGTATAGGTTTCGTCTTTTTGCGGCAACAGTGACCTTAATTGTCGCAGATACCCTCGGGTATCTCCCATTGAGCAATACGACTCGCACGTCAGAAGGCTGCGTCGGGTTAAAGTAAAATACTTGTAAAGTTTGTCTTCACCGTTTTTGGTTTTCCACTTGCCCGCCGCACAACGCACGCGAAGCAGGTACTGACTACCGTCCCCAGCTGGAACACGGACGACTTTGCAGTGAGCACAATTCGCACAATAAATTTTTCCGTAAACTGTATCCTGTTCCACGTCACCAAGAATAACACGAGTTGTCCTGCCGGTCAATCATTTTGAGAAGCCGCTAACCAAATGCTAACTCCAAACTAAAAGCTAATCCGGTACACTTCCACATCACCCGTTAAGAAGTCGGTAAACGCTAAAAAGCGACCCGATGGAGACCAAGCTAGTCCTTTAGGCTGGTCTCGACCCCAAACAAACCCAAGTTTCGCACCTGTTTTGGCATCGAGAAAAACGACTTGCCCATAGTCAGGTCCTTGTAGGGCGTAATTATCAGGATTGTTGGTTCCTCGAAGGGCAACGGCTAGGATTTTTCCATTGGGTGAAACTGAGAGGGTTTGAGGGTTTGGACCTACCGGAACCGAAAACAATACGGTTCGTTGAGTGGCATCAACGGCGCTAACTTTACCGGTTGCCATATCCGCAACCCAAAGCAAAGAGCCGGCAGAGGCCACATAACTCGGGTTCCCCCCGATATTTGTCGATGCCAGAGTGCCATCAGGAGAAATCCACAACAGCTTGCCTTCATTGAATTGTGTGGCCACCACTCCCCCGGGAGCTGGCGCCGCCGAAGTTACCAAGTCATCTAGTTTTAAGGATGTGATGATTTTTGCGTTGGAGATGTCTAGTAAAGAGATGCTAGGATCGTCCCACCCCATGACCGCGAGTTGACCTGAGGGAAGGGCGGCTAACGACCCTCTTCCCGACGAACCCCAATTCACAGCCGGTACGGTAGAGGGAAACAACGAAATGGTCCCATTGGTATTCAAGGCCGCTACTGTATTTTGAACCAAAGTGGCATCGGTAAACGAGCCTTGTACCTCAGGCGAAGGCAGGAGTTTACCTAAGCGAGTAAAAGTTTGAAGCCCGTCGGTTGTCGCCACCAGCAGATTTTTTCCATCTGGGGTAAAGGCTAGGCCCCGAGGGTGTTTGCCAACGGTGAACTCGGCAAATTTCACCAAGGTGGTTCCTTCAGGTTCTAATTTAAAAGACCAAATCGCGCCATTTTTGACGTCTTCAGGAATCTTGGCGCTGACGGGTAGCCACCCCAAAGCCCCAAAGCTGAGAAGTTGGACTCCAGAAGGAACGGTGACATCTCGTACCGTATCTGACTCGGAAGTGGATGACAGGGGAATGCCATTGGCAAAAACCTGGGTGTTTTGGGGAAAGATTCGAAGGCGGACTTGAAAACTATCTGCCCAGGCCACCGTCGTAAGACTGACCGAAAAGAGTAAAGTTACCGAAAGTGTTAAAAAGGGGCGAAGTACGCTCATAAACTTACGCTATCACGCTCCACTGTTTTTTTCTAGAATTAATTCGTGTTGTAAGGCTAATCCTTCTGGGTCTTCAGGGGCTATGTTGAGGGCCGCCTCGCAATCCTGCTGGGCTTTGGTTTGTTGTCCCAGTTTAAGCCAGGTTCTAGCCCGGGCTAACAGGACTTCAAACTGATACGGAACCAGCTCAAGACTATGAGCAAAATCCGTTAAAGCGGCGTCGTATTGTTCGATCGAGTCTCGGACCATACCCCGGTAATAGTAGGCTTTGGCATTTCGTTCATCGCGTTCTACGGCACTGTCAAAATCATCCAAAGCGTTTTCATAGAGACCTTCGGCAAAATATGCCATGCCTCGGTGGGTCAGGACCAACGACTGGACAAAACTTTGAGGCCCACGCTTAAGAATGGCTGTGTAGTGGTTGATCGCCCTCTTATACTGCTTTTGATTGTGAGCCGAAAGGGCCTCTAAGAGAACTTGGTCCATATTATCTGCGGGCAGTGAGGCATAGTGCTCATCCGTGCGCGTTGACGATTCAGGGATCTGCGGGGTCTTGAGCCGGTCTAGAAAACTCCGACGGCGTTTTTCTAGTTCATGGTTGAGTTGCCTCTGGTAATCCCGGATTTCTTGAAAGATGATATCGCTGAGGCTGAGGTTGGCGTTCAAGGCGGCGAGTTTTCGCTTTAACGGTTGGTCAAAGGGAAAAAACTGCGACTTGTAGATCAGCTCGTGTTCCACTTCAGCCCAGGCGTCTTGAAGGATGGTACGAATTTGAATTTCGCACGGGGGAGGGTGATCTAAAGAAAGCGCTTCGATGAGATCCTGGGGGACGGCAACCAGAAAGTGAGTCGATTCATAGCCGAATTCTTTGAAGGACTGCAGGGCTCCCTTTTTTTCTTCTTCGAGGACGGTCAGTCGGGTCCGCACCACATCTTCGATCTTTTTTACGTCTTCCATAAACGGACAGACGATCCGCATTCCTAGAACGTCTTGAATCTGGACCTGTTCTGAGGGAACGCCTTGACGGATTTTGCGCAACACCTTTTCAAACCAACTATGGAAGGACTTCACCCGCATTTTAATGCCGGGGTGCAGGCCTAAGGGTTCAAGCCAGCCTTGAAAGCGATGCCCCAAATTTTGAAGGATCATTTCGTAGAGTTTGCGGTCGGCGTTGTATTGCAGTTCTAGCTGTTTACGATTCGGAAGGTTCATGCCAACCCTAATTCCCGGAGGGCTTGAATGCTGTCTTGGGCAGAGGTGTGGAGGACAAAGAGCCCTCCCAGATCGACCCAGCCGGGCTGAGACTTTAAGCGATCGTCGATAAGAATTGGGGTCTCGTCCGCGTCGAGGAATTCACGGGCGGCTTGACCTTTATCACGACTTAAGCAGGTCAAGACGGGCACTTCAGTGCCAAGTTCACGGCGACACCACTGACGTTTTTGTGGCTCTGCCCAGTTTCCACGCGGTAAGCCTGTGCAAATGATAGGGTTAAAGGGGACCACATATTCCCACAGTTGGCGCCCATCGGGCATCCAGGGTAAGTGTTCGTAAAAACCAGAGACTTTAGCCACCAAAGGCCACATCTCACGATCGGACATCTGCGTAGGGTAGCGTCCTGTTGCCTCCAAGACACCACGGTCAAAATCTGCTAGGACTCCATCTAGATCAACAAAAAGGCGAAATCGTCGCACTGACCCCTCCCTGCTTTAACTGTAATGCCTAACCTGCCCGATGAAAAGGGCTGTGTGAAAACTCCTGCAATTGTCACTCTTGTCAAAGGACGAACTTTACAGTAGGTTAACACCTTAGATGGGGAATTAGCTCAGTTGGTAGAGCGATTGGTTCGCAATCAATAGGTCAGGGGTTCGAATCCCCTATTCTCCAAAACCCACCCTAAACCGCCGTGAAAGGCGGTTTATTTGTCCTTTCAGGCCGTTAAACTAGTATGACAGCCGAATCTACAAAGTTCTTTTTGATCATAAATTTCGTTCCAGGATTGCTGCTTCAAGCAACTCTTTGTAATCTTGACCTGAATAATCTTTAGAAAACATTCCGGCAACTTTATCTGTAATGGGAGTAGGGCCGAGAAACTCTGGAGAGTCCTTTGTTGTGCCTTCGGGAGTGCTGTTTTTTTGTTGCGCGTCTTGTTTTTTCTTCATTTCAAAATCTTTTTCGTAGGATTGAAATTTTTTCCCGATCAAACGGCCTATCTAGAGTATATCTTTCATGCACCATTCGAGATAGTCTTCTATAGACTCTTTAAATGCTTTCTCAATTTCCTCAACTGAGGTCCCCTGAAAGGTGATCACGTCACGCGTGTTGATCACATCCCCATGAAAAATCTTTGCCCTGTCATCGTAAGATACTAACCCAATATAGCCCTTATATTCCATTTACTTTCACCCCCGCATTTTCCTTGTTTTTAACAATTGGTTTCAGTTTGTCTTCCGATGCAAAGTATACCGTGTAAAGCAACCTACATCTTCCAACGCGGCACGGTGCCACTGAGATCTCGACGGCATCGATCGAGTTCTTCTTCTAGTACGACGGCCGTGTAGTTCCAGAACTCAGGATTTTGGACTGTGGCCAATAGCTGTGGGGGAAGAAACCTCCCCATCTCATCAAGATACTGTTTTCTAACTTCTGGGTCGTTTTTCACTAAGTCCAGATGTTGTTCATAGGCGCTGAGGAAGTCTGAAATAGTTCGGTGATGTTCGTTGATCTTTTCACCGAGGTGGACGGGGGAGGTGTCGTCAAGGGATTGCCTCAGCCAAAGGATGTCCCATATATCGCAGGCTTTGATCCGGTTACGCAAGGCAAAGGCAATCAGTTTGTCGGTGTAGGTTTCTTTGCGAGATTGTACCTGAACGATTAGGCCTGCGGTGCCGAGATCCACCTGATAGTGATTCGATAGTAGCCTCGGCTCCCTCTCGAATTTGGTCCAAGAGAGCTTTGGTGAAAGAGGTCCCTTCTTTGAAGTCAAGGTCTTCGCTGAGCCGGTTGGAGCCGTGACAAAGCCGAAGGCTCGTCCCTCCAAAAAAGATCAATGACTTCAAGAATCC
>JAJXWL010000217.1 GCA_021781625.1 bacterium | reverse complement strand
GACGCCCGCAAAAATGCCTTCTTCGCGAGCCAAGCGAACAGCCCATTCGTAAGCTTCTTCTTTGGTCACGGTAATCGCACCATCTAAGATCTGCTGGTGAAGATTACCCGGAATGAATCCAGCCCCCAAGCCTTGCAAGGGGTGCGGACCGGGTTGACCGCCTGAAATAACAGGGGATTGTGCCGGTTCAACCGCAAAAACTTTAAGAGAAGGAAATTTGGGCTTGAGGACTTCGGCGACACCCGTGATATGACCGCCGGTACCAACGCCGGTAATCAAATAGTTCAGGCCTTCGGGGAAATCTTTCAAAATTTCTTGCGCGGTCGTGGCTTGATGAACCGTTACATTCGACGGGTTATCAAATTGGCTGGGTATCCAGGAATTGGGATTTTGCTCGTGCAATTCTTGGGCTCGGGCAATGGCCCCTTTCATCCCCTTTTCCCGCGGGGTCAAATCAAACTGTGCCCCATAAGCGGACATCAGACGTCTTCGTTCGATAGACATCGATTCGGGCATGACCAAAATCAACTTGTACCCTTTCACTGCGGCAACCATAGCCAAACCAATCCCCGTATTCCCGCTAGTTGGTTCAATAATCACCGTATCTTTTTTTAAAAGACCACGCTTTTCAGCATCTTCTACCATCGCTAAAGCGATGCGGTCTTTGAGGCTTCCACCAGGATTGCTACGTTCCAACTTTATCCAAACTTCATGTCCCGGAAATAATTTCTTTAAGTGTACATGGGGGGTATTACCGATCGTTTGGAGAATATTTTCGAATTTCATGAGTCCTCCTCCTTTGTTCCACGGGGGAACGTACTTTTAAACTAAACAAGAAGAGAGCTTCTGTCAATAGTCAACTTTGTCAATCAACATAATTTACTAGTATGACTTTTGAGGTCTTTACAGGTCTTGGCGTAACCAGTAAACTGCCCTGTATATGAAAACTTTGATCGTGGGTTACGGCCGCATGGGCCACGAAGTAGAAGCATACTTAACTGCAAGGGGACATCAAATCGTCGCCCGCGTGAACACCTCGGGAGCCGGAGACGCCCGCGAAGTCTCATCGGAATTATTACGTTCTAGCGAGATGGTGATTGAGTTTTCTCTCCCAGAAGCGGTGTTGGGGCATGTCCGTCAATATGCGGCGGTAGGTGTACCTGCCGTTTTGGGGACAACGGGTTGGGAGGCTCAGCGCAGTGAAGTTCGCGAACTCGTGGAAGGCTATCAAAGCACCCTCTTGTGGGGAACCAACTTTGCCTTAGGAACTCACCTCTTTTTTGCGCTTGCTGAAAGGGCTGCCGCTCTCATTTCAGGTCTTCCGGACTATGACATTATGGTTACCGAATGGCACCACAAGCATAAAAAGGATTCCCCCTCGGGTACGGCCTTAACCACGGCTGAACGTATCCTGAAGGCCCTGCCCCGAAAAAAAGAAATTCAAACCGGTCGACTGGACCGAGCCATTCGTGACGAAGAACTGCATGTAGCGTCTGTACGTGGGGGAACCCTTCCCGGTACCCATAGTGTCTTACTTGACTCTTCGGCCGATTCCCTCGAAATTCGTCATACCGCCCGCAATCGTTCTGGTTTAGCCCTGGGAGCTGTTATGGCTGCGGAATGGCTTACGACGTCAGGCCGAAAAGGGTTCTTGTCCGTCGATGATTTTGTAAAAAGCTATTTTGCCGAGGCCCTCGGCTAAAGGAGTCCGTATGTCGTACCAAGGTGTTTACACAGCTCTGATTACCCCATTTACCACCTCCGGTAAGGTTGATGAACAGGCTCTTCAAGCTCTTGTCGAAGAACAAATTGGTTTTGGTATTTCTGGACTGGTTCCTATGGGGACGACAGGGGAAAGCCCCACGTTGACCCCAGACGAACATTCGCACGTCATTGAAAGGGTTGTAGCTTGGACCAAGGGGCGAGTTCCCGTCATTGCAGGCACAGGCTCCAATTCTACCGAAGAAGCCATTGAGCTGACTCAAAGAGCACAAGAGGCAGGTGCCAACGCTAGTCTTCAAGTTGTCCCCTACTACAACAAACCCAATCAAGAAGGTCTTCTTCGCCACTTTGAAACCATCGCAGAAAAAACCAACCTGCCTATTCTTATCTACAACATTGCCGGCCGAACATCCCGAAACCTCGAAACAGAAACCTTGATTCGACTAGCCCAACACCCCCGGATTGTGGGGGTCAAAGAAGCCTCGGGGGATGTTAGTCAAATGATGGAAGTCTTAGCACGTCGTCCCCAGGGCTTTTCTGTTCTTTCAGGGGATGACAACTTAGCCTTTCCTTTGATGGCTCTGGGGGGGGACGGTGTGATATCTGTGGCTAGTCATGTGGTTGGACGTGAACTGCTGTCGATGGTAGACGCCTGCCAAAAAGGACAATGGGATAAGGCTCGGCAGATTCATTTTAGCCTTTTGCCAGTCTTTAAAGCGATGTTCATCGACACCAACCCCATTCCTGTGAAGACGGCTTTGGCACTTCAAGGGAAAGTCCAAGAGATTTTCAGGTTGCCCATGACGCCACTCGACGCAGATAAAAAAGAAGTTCTTCGCCAAGCCCTTCAGCTTGTGAAAGCTTTGCCAGCCTGAGAACCTTTCTGGTTTCTCCACTCTGTCGGTGAAGTTCCCAACTTCTGATGAAAAACTCGATTAAAAGAACTCTTAGAAGAAAAGCCGCACTGCAAAGAAATATCTAATATGCGTAGGCTGGGGTCTTGCAAGAGCCGTTGGGCCTCTCGGACACGGAATTCATGGATAAATTGCGTGAAACTCGTCTTAAAGAAGCGGTTAACCAATTCAGAAAGCTGATGGGGTTTAAGTTTCAAGATTTGGGCAACGTCTTCGAGTAAAAGGTTGGGCTTGCTGTACAGACGTTCCTTTTCCATCAAAAGTTGCAAACGTTGAGCCAACTGTTCAATATCCAAGTTATTCAACCGGTTGGATTCTGCTGATCGCGTTTCTTCGGCAAGTACCTGCAACCCCCGAAACAGTTCTGGGTTACGGCTGACCAACAGGGTTAAGCCGAACATGGCCAAAAGGCACAACAACCAGAGAACATCCACAAAGGCACTATGATTCGTTAAAAACCCCACAAGCATAAGAATCACAAGAAGAATGACGGAACCATAAATGGCAAAAAAACCTTTTAAAAGTTTTGGCAAGTGCCAAGGCAAACCCAGCTTTCGTAATAAGCAAAGCCCAGTTATGGTGAGGTTTAAAGCCAAGGACAAGTAAATCCATGAAAAGGATAAATGCCAGCTAACACCTGCAACCCTGACCGCAGAGCCAACGCCAACCCCCACAAGAGCGATGAGGGTGACGGTGAACATTCTTAAAGAATTTTCGTCCCCTAGGTAAACCGAAGTAAACCAGGCCCCTAGAGGTCCTAAGGCGGCTAAAGCAAAAAAAGAGACAAAGTTCAGAATAAGGTTTTGATCGTGAAAGTGGACTCCCAAAGAACCGGCCAGGCAAAGTAAACTAAAATCTGCCGCTAGCAAGGCATAAACGACTTGTACTGGGCCCTTCTTTGGTGCCACCAAAGTCACCG
>JAJXWL010000216.1 GCA_021781625.1 bacterium | reverse complement strand
CTGACTGACCGTAAAAGGCTGTTGGCGTGCCCCAGCTTGAATTTCTGCGGCCCTTTTAAGAAACTTGCCGACTGTGACTCCGGGAATTTCCACAGGGTACTGAAAGGCCAAAAACAAACCGGCTTTCGCCCGTTCTGGCACATCCAGTTCAAGAATGTTCACCCCGTCTAATTTCACGGTGCCACCAGTGACCGTATATTTGGGGTGCCCCATCAAAATGTTGGCCAGGGTCGATTTACCATGGCCGTTGGGCCCCATTAACGCATGGAACTCACCGGTTTTGATTTCTAAATCCACCCCATGCAAAATCGGCTTTCCCTCAATTTCAGCTTTTAAGCCTTCAATAATCAAACTTTTCATGCAAACTCCTTGTCAGATGGGAAAACCCAGGGATAGTTTCATTTCGTCGCTCATCATTTCTTGGCTCCAAGGCGGATCCCAAACAATCTGCACTTGAACATTCTCTACGGCTGTTCTGGCTTTAACCGTTTCTCGAATATCTTCAACGAGAAGGTCCCCCACGGGACACGCTGGCGAAGTCAAAGTAAAGTCAACTTCAATGCGATCCTCAAGAACATCCACGCGATAAATCAAGCCTAGATCAAGAATTGGAAGACCGAGGTCTGGATCAAGAACTTCACTGAGCGCTGTATAAACTTCATCGACGGTTGCCACCGGAGGCCTCCTGATACCTTATTACCATAATCAGGTATTGACACTCATAAAATAGGTTAAAACGAGGTTTTGTTCAAGTCCAAATGCTTTAAATCGTGATTTTTTTAATGGTAAGCAAGAAAACCGTCGAGCTATATCTGACTACCAATGTCGGGATTACTTGCCCCCAGATGTTTCTTTATGCTATCTTGAGTCCCGTAGAGGAATCAAGACACTAAGGTCCCTTGGAAAGTCCAGGACCAAATGAGGAATGCTGTGAAAAATGCGCTCGTAGTACTGTGCCACCCCAACAAGACTGGATTTAACCAAGCTATCGCAGAAAAAGCCGTCAAGGAATTGTCTCAGGAATATCATGTCGATTTTCTGGACTTATATCATAGTTCTTTTTCGCCAGTTCTTCCTGCAGACGAACTACCTAGGCGCTTTAGTTTTGATGAAACAGTTCTACAGTATTCTGAGCTCGTCAAGAAGGCTTCGGTCTTGGTGTTTGTTCACCCCGATTGGTGGGGTGGTCCTCCTGCCTTACTGAAGGGGTTTATCGATCGCGTCTTCCGCCCTGGCTTTGCTTATGATTTCGAAGGAAATGAGTTCCTTTCTTCGCGTAAAGTAGAACTTTTAGCCGGGAAAAAGGCCTTTGTTTTCAACACAACCGATTACCCGAAACCGGAAGGACTTTATCCTCCTGCGGAAATTTGGAAAACGAACATCTTTTCGTACTGCGGGATTTCTGACGCCCAGGTATATACCTTTTTTGACACCTACCATTCTACTTACGAAGCTCGACACGCGTGGATTGAGTCAGTGGGTTCGAAACTTCGCGAGTAAGGGTTTGACTTTCGTAAAGCCTGGCGTATACCCCACCCTTTTGCAATAATTGGTCATGGTTACCCCGCTCAACCACACGCCCTTGGTCCAAAACCAGAATTGTATGGGCTTCCCGAATCGTAGAAAGCCGATGAGCAATGACAAAACTCGTGCGGTTTTTTCTTAACGACAGCATCGCTTGCTGTAATTGCAACTCGGTCCGGGTATCGACATTGCTGGTGGCTTCATCCAGAATCAATAAGGGAGGGTCCATCAAAACCACCCGGGCAATGGCCAAAAGCTGTCGTTGTCCCTGACTGAGTTGAGCTCCACCTTCCGTCAAAAGGGTATCATACCCGTGGGGAAGCCGCCGAATAAAGGCATCGGCATGGGATAAGAGCCCCGCTCTTTCTACCTCGGCGTCACTCGCCGTTGGGGATCCATAACGAAGATTATCCCGTACTGTCCCTGAGAATAAAAAGGTATCCTGCAATACAACGCCAAAAGCTTTTCGTAAACTCGTACGGGAATAGTCTTTAACATCACATCCATCTAGTAAAATTTTCCCTTCGCTGGCCTCGTAAAACCGGGTCAAAAGATTCACGACCGTTGTTTTACCGGCTCCTGTGGCACCGACAAGGGCCAAGGTTTCGCCCGCCGGCACATGAAAACTCACCTCGTGTAAAACAAGATTATCGGGCACATAGCCAAAGGAAACGTTTTGAAATTCAACGTCCCCCCGGCCGTTTTCCCAATCCATACCAGGGTTATCCGCTTCCTCAGCTTCATCCATAATTTCTAAAACACGTTCAGCACCGGCTAAGGCGGCTTGGAGCGTGTTCCAAATGGTCGCCAAGTCATTAATGGGTCGGACAAACTGCCTTGAATAAACCAGAAAACTGGCGATAAGCCCTACCGTAATCCAGCCCTGAAAGGCCATCCAGGACCCTGTTACCCCAACAGCCACAAAACTCAAGTTACCAATCACGTTGGTTAAAGGCATGGCCAACCCTGCCCAAGTTTGGGCGCGAACAGCAATTTGAGCTAAAGTGGTATTTTGTCGCTCAAATTCTTGTACCACAGCCTCTTCTCGGTGAAAGGCTTTGACGATATCAAAACCTGTGACAGTCTCTTCGATATGACCATTCAAAAGCCCTAAAGTCCTTTGCTGATCTTGAAACAACTTTCTTGTACGCGAAGTAATGACTCGACTCAGCAAAATCACCAGGGGAGCCCCCAAAAGAGCCGCCAAGGTCAACCATGGACTTAGGAGCAACATCATCGTTAACGACCCTGCAATCGCAATCACGGAAGTCATAAGCTGGGTGGTGGATTGCGAGATCGCCGAACTCACCGCATCCATGTCGTTGGTAAACCGGCTCATTAAGTCGCCATCAGGACGAAAATCAAAAAAAGCAACCGGTAAGCGATCCAGTTTGGCAAAGAGGCTGGTACGTAAACTGGCGACAACGCGTTGAGATAGCCCCGCCATCGTCCATTGCTGAGTCGTGTTTAACAAGGCATCTAATAAGTACCCTGTCAGCAAGGCAACGAGGAGCCAAACAATCCCATGACCTAAAGCATCAATGGCTTTCCCCATCAGCCACGGCAAGGTTAAAACGATCAAGCTGTCCAACATTACCACGAATGCCATAAAGAGCATCAACCGGCTTTGTGGCTTAAACCACTGAGCCATCCTCTTCAGCGTTTGCCATGGCCGCTTCGCCGAAACAGGGGGAGCAAAACGAGCTTCTCTTCGCGAGGTAAATTGGTGGCTGGGATGGTGGCGGTCAGACATTCGAAACACCCTGTGACGAAAGAATTTCGCGGTAGACGGAACAAGTGCTCTTGAGCTGGTCGTGGGTGCCAGCCCCCGCCAGCTGGCCTTGTTCCAGCACAAGGATAAGGTCTGACTGCCGAACAGAAGAAGCTTTCTGCGAGACTTGTACTATCGTCATTTGCCCCGAAAGAGTTTTCATCGCACTCAAAATTTGAGACTCTGTCCAGGCATCCAAGGCGCTGAAAGAATCATCAAGAATGAGCAAAGCCGGTTTTCTGACCAAAGCTCGGGCTAAAGTTAAGCGTTGCTTTTGTCCCCCAGACAGGGTCATCCCTCGCTGA
>JAJXWL010000215.1 GCA_021781625.1 bacterium | reverse complement strand
ATTGACATGGGTTAAAATCGAAGTATTTTCCCATTGGATATCAGCACGGATAGCCCAAAGAGAACTGGTCAGGATGAACTCTACAAGGATTAAGAGTAGAAAATGTGGTCTGATATGCTTTTTTCTATTCATGAAGAGCCTTGTTGAGTCCGTACGCCATGACTCGTCGAAGTAGAGATGCAGCCTGAGCACCAGTTAGGGAAGCATCGGGATCACTGCTCTTGGGTAACAGCCCTGCCCAAAGAAATTCTCGAAAAGCCGTTCCAGCTCCAGGGAACCAGGAATACCACCAACCTCCCCTCAAACGAAAGGCCTGAGTTAAGAGAAACGTGTACTCAGATAGGGATATTGGCCTCGTGCTAAGGTCTTGTTGAGAACTAGGGACCCAACCAATTCGTCGCAGGTTGTCCCAACAACGTAGGGGAGAACTAGTTTCTGACATAATACCCTTTGAAGTGAGGACAAGATAGGCACTAGACTCCCAAGTGAGGGCTTTTTCAGAAAAAATCTGTTCAAGTGTGTTCCAAGGTGAAACTTGTTTGGGGGAAGATTGAAACACGGGTTGAACCGCATTTCCTGAAACAAGACTTCCCCAAAACAATCCCCACAGGAAAAGAAACCTCAAGAGTCTTCTTTGTTTCGTCGGGGAAAGTCCTAGCATGTACAAAAGTATAGCCGTTTTTTTTAAGAAAGAAAATCGAAGAACATCAGAGATACCTTCAAGTTATTTCGAGTCAAGCTGACTCTTGAAGTCAGATAAGACTCATGTTAAAGTGCGGTGATGACAAAACCTTTTACGTTTTATGTTGAAAATCTCGGTTGTTTCAAAAATCAAGTAGATGCCGAGTATTTAATTTCTGCGCTAACCTCAAAAGGTTGGACAGCACACGACAGCGCTCAAGAAGCACAATTGATTCTGGTGAACACTTGTACCTTTATTGAATCCGCAAAAAAAGAATCCATCGATACGTTCTTTAATCTACGTCAAGCACGACCCGATGCCCGAATTTTATTAACAGGTTGTATGGCAGAACGTTACGGTAAAGATTTGCTGGATATGATTCCAGAAGCCGATGGTGTTTTTGGGAACAGAGACCCTCAAAAGATCGTCGAAATCGTCGACCGAGTCCTAGAAGGTGAAAAGCCCGCATATTTCCCACCCAACATGAAGAAGGCGCCTCGTCGAGAAAAGTTTTTATCTCTAAAAAACAGTGTGTATGTTAAAATTTCCGAAGGCTGTTCCAATGCTTGTACCTTTTGTGCGATTCCCCACTTTCGAGGGACGCTTTCTTCGAGGACACTCGAGGATGTCACAGAGGAAATATCAGGCCTTTTGAACTCAGGTGTTAAAGAAATCAATTTGATTGCACAAGACCTTGCTAGTTTTGGACTTGATCGAGGTCAAGAAGAATTTCGTCGACTGCTCGATAAGATCCTCGATCGCCCAGATCAATTCTGGTTGCGTCTTTTATACTTATATCCAGATCGTTTTCCAGATTATGTGGTAGACTACGCCCAGAAAGATCACAGACTTTTGCCCTATTTTGATCTTCCTTTTCAACATGCCTCGGCTCGTATGCTGAAATTGATGGGGAGAAAAGGCAGTGAAGAACAATATCTCGAGCTGGTCGAAAGCATTCGCCATCGTTTACCTGATGCGGTAGTACGTTCAACCTTTATCGTAGGTTTCCCCGGCGAACGGAATGAAGATTTTGATGCACTTTTACGCTTTCAAGAAAAAGCCAAATTGGACTGGGTGGGTATTTTCACATATTCTCGTGAAGAAGGGACACCCGCTTATCGAATGCAAACAGAGGATGCCTTTGAGCTTTTTCGTCCTGTTGCTACACAACGTAAAGAAACTTTTGAAACACGACAAAATGAAATCACAGCTCATCGATTGGATCGTTGGGTAGGTCGTGAATTAGACGTCCTCATTGAAGAACCCATACAAGGCTCAGCGATGGCTTTAGGTCGCTCTTACCTTCAAGCTCAAGAAGTTGATGGGCTTATTGTCGTTCAAGGTAAAACTTTAACATCAGGTGAACTTGTTAAAGTTAAAATTACAAAAAGAAATGGTGTTGATTTAGAAGGGATTTGTCTAAGTTAGCTCAAAAAAAACCAGGTCGACTTTGAGCCGACCTGGTGACTTTGATTAACTGTAATCTTGCTGTTTAAACTAACGAGCGGTTCAAAGCTGATAAGACAGCCTTAATAGATGCCGTAATGATGTTTCGATCAATACCTACCCCAAAGAGAGTGGGACCATCATCCTTTCGCAATTCCAGATAACTCACGGCTTTAGCGGTAGTACCTTCTCCCAAGGAATGCTCATGATAGTCCATGACCTTCAGGTTTTCAGGGAGAGCGGAGATAATGGCTTCAATCGGCCCTTCCCCTTTCCCATGAAGATTTTTCAAGGTTCCGTTCACCTCTGCTTCCAAGGTTAAGCGCACATGATCAGGCTCAACGGGGTCATCGGAAAGATGGTGGGCAACATACCGATAGGGCTCATTTTTGGAAAGGTATTCTTGGTCAAAAATCTTCCAGATTTGTTCGGCGGTGACTTCCTTGCCTGTGGTATCTGAGAATTTTTGAATTACTTGACTGAATTCAATTTGCAAACGACGAGGCAAAATTAAGTCGTATTCTTTTTCAATTAAGTAACTGATGCCACCTTTTCCAGACTGACTATTCACCCGAATAACCGCATCGTAGGAACGTCCCAAGTCCCTGGGATCCACCGGCAGATAGGGTACATTCCAGTATTCTCGACTTTCTTGAGCAGCAAAGCCTTTTTTGATTGCGTCCTGATGAGAGCCAGAAAAGGCCGTGAATACTAAATCTCCCGCATAAGGGTGTCGAGGGTGGACAGGTAATTGGGTTGATTCTTCATAAACGCGCCGAATTTCATCAATGTCATCAAAGTTGAGGCCTGGGTTAATACCCTGTGTGTATAAATTTAATGCCATTGTTACAATATCCACATTACCAGTTCGTTCCCCATTACCGAACAAACAGCCCTCTACCCGATCACCACCTGCCATTAAACCTAATTCTGTCGCCGCAACAGCACATCCCCGATCGTTATGTGTGTGCAAACTTAACACAACACTATCGCGCGAGGGGAGATGACGGTGCATCCACTCGATTTGATCTGCATAAATATTGGGAGTAGAATGTTCAATGGTAGCGGGGAGATTTAAAATCATTTTTTTCTGAGGAGTCGGTTTCCAGACATTGATCACCGCACTAGAGATTTCTAAGGCGTAATCCAGTTCTGTGGAGCTAAATGTTTCAGGTGAATACTCAAAACGCCACTCTGTTTCGGGAATGGAGGCCGCTAGTTCTGCTATCATCGTTGCCGCTTTCACCGCCAACTTGACCGAACCAGGCTTATCGGTTTTAAAGACAACATCCCGAAAAACTGGAGACGTGGCATTATAAAAGTGCACAATGACTTTTTTTGCCCCACGTACGGCTTCAAAAGTTCTGGGAATCAAGTCTTCCCGAGCCTGAACTAAAACTTGAATCCAGACATCATCAGGAATCAGATTTTCTTCAATCAGGTCACGAACAAACTGAAAGTCTGTTTGACTGGCAGAAGGAAAAGCTACTTCAATCTCTTTAAACCCTATAGCCACTAA
>JAJXWL010000214.1 GCA_021781625.1 bacterium | reverse complement strand
ACGACGATATGCTCTGGAATTTGCATGGTCACGCCCAAACGGGGTTAGGAAATTGGAAGGGGGCTTTAGACTCGTATTTGAACGCTTGGAAGGAAAATCCCCGTATGCCGGTGTATGCCCTCAATGCAGGGTTAACGCTAGAACGGCTGAAGCGTCCGGATGAAGCGGCCAAGTTTTACCTTGCGGCAGGGACAGAGTGGTTTAGGCAAGAGGCCTGGTCTGAAGTGGATGATATTCTGGCTCGACTCGAGTTTATTGCTTGTGATCAAACTCTCGAAGCGCAAACGTTACAAGCTAAAGCTCTGTTTCAAAGGGGAGAAGTTCATCGTGCCCGTCCCCTCCTCGAAGAGGCTCTACGCCAAGGTTCCAAGGACAGCGCGGTGGCGTACCTGTTGGCGGTAGCTTCTCGGCAGGACGGCAGTCTCGACGATGCCCTTCGGTTGGCCGCCCAGGCCGCTTCGTGGGAACCGGAGTTTTACCTTTTTCATTTTAAATTGGCCGAATGGCTCAAAGAAGCCGGGAAAGATTTTGAAGAGGAATTGCAACAGGCTTTGGCCCTAGCCCCCCAAGACCCCTGGGTCTTGAATTTTCGGGGTTTGACGGCAGGCTCGAACACGGAAAAAACCTTCTACCTTGAAAAAGCTCATTTGACGTTGCCTCAAGAACCCGCGATCGCCATCAACCTCTCGGACCATTATCATCGCTTAGGTCGGCGCGAGGAAGCGTTTCGTATTTTGGAAGGGTGGGAAGGCCGCGCGGATATTGCCAATCACCGCGGTAACCTTTTGGTCCGTGAAAGGCAGTTTGAACGGGCCGCCGACGAATATGAGAAAGCCTTAGCCGGCGAACCTAAGAACCTGGACTACCTTCAAAATGCCGCGTCCTGCGCCTTAGAATTAGAACGCTATATCCGCGCGGAAGAACTGCTGTTGACGATTTTAGATTTGGCCCCTTCGGCACAGGCTTACGTAGCTTTAGGAAACCTCATGCGTTTGGAAGGGGATTTTGTCCGTTCGGAAGTCGCTTTGCGTACTGCCTTAGAGCGAGAACCCGAGAACTTTGCGGCTTTGTTGGAATTGGGTTGGCTGTACTTATCCCGCCAAAAGTTTTCGCTGGTTCAAGGTATTTTAACACCTTTGAGGAGACGGCCCTTAGAGGAGTTTCAACAGCAGTCTGTTCAGGAATTGCATACGGCTTACCAGCGGTTGGCGGGGGAGTGGCTATCGTGTGCGGGGTGCGGCCGAGAGTGGTGGGTGCCACTTCAATTACCGTTACAGGCTTCCTTGAAAGTGCGTGGAGAAATTCCAGACGACGCTCCTGCGGGAGCTTCCGAAGCAACAGGCAAAATCTATTGCGTGGGTTGTGCGCAAAAATCCATGAAAGACGGCCGATTTTTATGTCCGGATTCGGCTCAGCCTCTAGTTTTAAAAGACGACCGCTTAAAGTTTTTGCTACGTCAAGCGCTTGAAAAGCTTCAACCTTGACGAACCTGAGTTTTTCCGTGAAGATGAGTAACCAAGGTGGGTTGACTTGAAGTTTTCTCTATGGCTTTTCGCCTTATCCCTGAGTTTCTTGGGGCTGTCGGCTCCAGCGCAAGCCCAGGACATTGTGACCGCAGTTCAGTTTTTCAATCAAGTCTCTGAACGTTATGGTGCGGTTAAGGATTATTCAGCCAATATAGCGGTTCAGCAAGGCCGAGAACACATGACCGGGGTGCTGTATTACCGAAGCCCCAATATGATTCGGATCAATTTTAATTACCCCGACCACATGGTCATCAACTCAGATGGGCATGTCCTGACCGTGTACCTGCCTCGTTATAGTGTGACCTTTACACAAGCTTTAAAAAAGCATAGCGAAGCTGCCGTGGCTTCGATGGCCAGTCATCAGGGCCTTAACCTCTTACGACAGAGCTATTCGATTGCCTACCTCAATGGACCCGAACCCGAAGCTCTCGACGATAAAAATCCTGAAAAGGTTGTAAAGCTCCGTCTGTCCTGGCGAGAAGGGACAGAGGCCTTTAAGTACCTTGAACTGGATATTGGGCAAAACGGTTTTATTCGTCGGATTTCTGGAATCACGGCTGCCTCGGTTTCGGTACAGTTTGATTTTACCAATATTCAGACAAACTTGGGGATTTCTCAAAATCAGTTTGCCTATGACAGTCCTCCGACGTCGAACGTCATCAATAACTTTCTCTTCGATCCGGAGAAATAACTATGGAATCGATCGGACAGACCCTTCGCCAAACCCGTGAAACCCGTGGCTGGTCCATTGAACAAGTGGCCCGAGAAACCAACATTTCTCGTCAATACTTGGAAGCTCTCGAAGATGACCACTATGAGGCTTTTCCCGCAGAGCCCTACATTTTAGGCTTTCTTCGAACCTATTGTGATCATCTCGGTCTCGTTGCCGAAGAAATGATCAATCGCTATCGCACCTTACGAATCCAAGAGCAACCGGCCCCCCTAGAAGCCTTAATTAAGAAGCCCACAGAGGTTCCGACAAAATTGATTGTCACCATCGTTTCCGTGGTGGTGGGGCTAGTGGTGTTAGCCCTATTGGTACCCGCGATCATCAGCTTGGGTCGTCAGCTCCCTCAGCTGATGGCCAAAAAAGCCACGACTCCAGCCCCCAAAGTTTGGGAACTGACAGCCGATAAGAAATCTCTTGATGAACGATTTTATCCTGGTGACACCCTGGTCTTAGATTATTCCGGCAAGAGTTATCACTTTTTGGTCAAAGATCTGGGGGCTCAATTTGAGTTAACCGGCGACGGTAAAGATTACAAACTCCGTTTAGGCGACACCTTATTTTTGGATCTCGATAACAATGCCGTTCAAGACGTAAGATTCTTTCTCAGAGATTTCACTCCCAACCAGCCCTCCAAAGGTGCCGAATTGGATGTTGAGCGCTTGGGTGCTGTAACTCCCCTGGCCTCGGGTAATGGGGATTTGGGAACAGAAAAAATCCCTACCAACGCGGCTGGTTCAGCAGGGATGATTCTTGAGAAGCCTATTGTTCTTCAACAGGGTGACACGGCCAAGCCCTTCTCGGTCGATGTTTTGTTTCAGGCTCCTGCCTTGTTCCGATACATCGTCGATGGGAACATGCGCCAAGAAAACTATTACAGCAAAGGGCAGACTATCCACATCGATGCGACCAAGACGGCTGAGCTGTATGTTTCGAATGCGGGCGCTGTTACGGTCCAGGTGAACTCTACTCCTCTAGAATTAGGGACTCCAGGTCAAGTGGCCACCAAACTGATTCAATGGGTTAAAGATCCCGCTTCGGGTTCTTTGCAATTGGTTGCCAATCCGTTGTATTAACGGTGTCTTAGGTGGACGAGCTTCCTCCCTACGTGGCGACGCTCAATGAGCGTCAACGCGAAGCTGTCGTACATGGAAAGGCTCCTCTGTTAATTTTAGCGGGGGCTGGTTCTGGTAAAACTCGGGTGGTCACCACCCGAATTGCCTACCTGATCGATCGTCTCTCTTTCACCCCAGACCAGATTCTTGCTGTGACGTTCACCAATAAAGCGGCCCGTGAAATGCAAGAACGGGTGGATCGTTTTTTGGTCGAAAGTGGTCGCGAGGCGGATTCCGCCGTTATGATCAAAACCTTCCATAGTTTTTGTTCTTGGTTTCT
>JAJXWL010000213.1 GCA_021781625.1 bacterium | reverse complement strand
TCGTGTCAGTATAGTCGCCGTAGGCGGGTATACTGCTAAAGAATCCATCTAACATAATTTAGACTGTTCCTTAAATCGCACCATTTCGACTTTATACTGTTCCTCATAAAATCGGAGATGAATTATCTTATTCGTTTTAATTGGTGATCAAACATGAAGATAAGCTAAACTCCGACTTTTCATGAAGTTATTTTATAATGTTCCATATTCCCTGAGGAAGCCAAGGTAATCAGATTAATGATTTTCTTCTCTAATTATTAACTTCCTCAACCTATTTGTCAATAAGAATTTTCTCTTTTCCCAACAACCTCAAAGCTCAATCTCCGCTTCCCAAAGCAATTCATTCTCACCTTTTTCAAATCTTTCCACAAAAAAATCCGATTTATCGCGATAATTTGTCGTAAAATCGACGATTTCACGACGAAAAATCGTCGATAAAATTCCGAATTTGGGCACGAAATTCACGAATTTCTAGCATCAAATTCGCCGATTTCTAGCACAAAATTCGCTGAATTGGATCATCAATTTTTGAGAAGTTGACCCAGCTAGGCCCGGAATTCCGAGGGCTCATGGGGATGATACCTTAAACTAGATCTTAGGGTAAAAAAAAGGCGCTGAAATCTCTTTCAGCGCCACTTCATCCGTTCAGAAAAATTAGCTTAATAACGTAAACGGCTCATTCAACATTCCCGTTCTCAGGGCTTTACCAGGGCTGGTACGAACTTCCAACCTGTAATTACCAGCAGGGAGGGCCGGGAGCTTGGCGTCGATTAGCCTACCTCCAATTCTCGAATACACGTTGATTCGTGTGGCTTGGCCGTCAGCGTCCACCAAGAAGACCCCTAAACGCGTATCTGCACTCGAAAAGCTCAAACGAGACCCGACTATATGAATAATTTCACCGGGTACCCCGCGATTGAGCCCCTCACTCTCGGTGGTTTCGACCCGCAAAACCGTAGGTAACGGGTCTGTAGGTGTGTCGAGCACTTTCAGATTTGTGTCGGCTTTGATGCGGTTCAGCAACGTTTGATCTCCTCTCAAACGAATGCGAACCTTGTCGGTGGTCACCGGTTGAGAATCGATGAATGTCCCAGCATTTACCTGCGGTTGTTGAACAGAAATCGAAAAGTTCCCCATCGGCGTTTGAATCGAATACCCTTGGGGCAAAAATATGGCTAAATGTTCGACAAAATGCTGAAAGACAGACTTCATGTCCGCTTTCGAAAGGCCCGATTGTTGGCGCATGAAGGTTAAGACCTCGTCAAAACTCATTAGCTTTTTGTTCAGCTGTCTAGCAAATGTTACCTCATTTTTGCCGACAGTCCTTTTGTAATAGGCCAATTGTACCATGGTGGTACCTCCTAAAAGTGTTTTTTGTCCGGCACGTCTGCCGGTTTGAAAAGCCGCAACGCGTCTCCTCAATCGCGATCAACCCTGAGAACTGATGCCTATAGGGTTTTGCTTCAAAAAACTTTTCGATTTTTTCAAGATTTCTTAGCGATGGATTTATAGGGAATAAGTTCTTGGCTTTCATGGACAAATAAAAAGACATGACTTATGATAAATTTATGTCTTTTCGTATCATTCGTAGCACGAACCTCGAACAGTTGGCGAAGTGTTTTGCCGAAGACCTATCCCGCGAGGTGACCTCCCCCCTTGAGCCTGAATACGTCGTCGTTCAAACCCCTGGCATGATCAAATGGCTTTCCCTTGAAACCGCCCTCAGGCGGGGGAGTTTAGTCCGTGCCGAAATGATGAGCCCTGTTCAGTTAGCCATGAAGCTGGCCTTTTTGATCTTACGTCAAAAAGAAGAAAAATCTTTGTTTGAAAAAGAAGTCTTGGTCTGGGCGGTTTATCAACAATTGAAGCAAGTGAGTCAAGCCTCGAACATAGGACCGTTTCGTTCGCTTCGGCAGTACCTCCAGCAAGACTCCCAAAACCAGCAAACGAGAACGTTCACTTTAGCCGCCAGTATCGCCGATTTGTTTGACCAGTATTTACTGTATCGACCCCATTGGCTTGAGGCTTGGGAAAACGGCAAAAGCCTCTCAGAGAACTTTACAGAAGGTGACCCTGAAACTTTGGCAGAAACGCAGGCTTGGCAAGCCGAATTGTGGCGCCAGCTTTGTCAGCAAGCCCAGGTTCCCCATCGGGCGCAACTGTTTGAACTATTAACCGAAAAGCTTTTACACGAGTCAGTCAGTAATTTGCCCGTCCGGGTGTCCTTGTTTGGAATGTCACTGTTGCCCCCCGTGTTTTTGAGGTTGTTTGAGGCCTTGGGCCGCCACTGTCAGGTCACCCTCTACCTTGAAGTCCCCACCTTGGATTATTGGGGAGATCAAGCCAGTTTCAGAGTTCGCTTAAGAACAGCCCAGTCCCTAGAACATACTGGGTCCCGTCTTTTAGGGGAGTGGGGGAAAACCGGCCGTGATTTTATGGATATGCTTCTAGAGACCGAAGCCCAGGATGAAGAGCCGGCTCCCGAATCGGAGTTGCCCGACACCTTATTAGGGGCGCTTCAGCGAGATATTCGGAATAATACACCACCCGCCCCCTCTCCTCAGGATATTCAGGAAAAAGCTTGGTCGGTGCGGTTTGCACGCTGTCCTACGCCGCTTCGGGAAGTCGAAGTCTTACTGGACCTTCTGTTAGAGGCATTTCGGGACGATGAAACGCTTTTGCCCAGCGAAGTGGCCATCTTGTCGCCACAACTGGAGTTGTATCAGCCTTTATTGGATTTAACATTTCGCAATTGTCAGGCTACACGAGGCGTACAACTTCCTTTTGATCTGGCGGATTCCGTCCAAACAGACTCTTTGTTTACCCGCTGGTTGTCCGAGATCTTTCAAGCAGCCCAAGGCCGGTTTGAGGCCAATGAGATTTTCTCACTTTGGGAACTTTACCTGGAGTTAATCGAAGAGCCTTTGACCGAAGACGAACGTCAAAACACGCGCGTTTTGATTGAAAAATCTGGAATCCGCTGGGGGCTCAACGGCGAAGATAAAAAGCATTGGGAGCTTCCCCCGATTCAGGCTTTAACGTGGGAAGAAGGCCTAGATCGGCTTTGGTCGGCGTATTGTTTTGGTGCAGGGGACTACCATGCCGCAGAGCATTATGCGTACACCGCAGTTCCCGAGGCCTTGCTCACGGCCAAGTTGTCCTCGTTTTTTGAACTTTTGCGAGAGCTGGTGAAGGAACGCGAAACCGCCCGGCCTTTAACGGCATGGGCAGCCGTCTTAAATACTTGGCTGGAAAAAGCGCTGGCTGGCAAAGGCTCGGAAGAACAACTGAAAGACTTTTTATCTCAAACCTCCCAACTGGTCGAAAACGTAAACTTGGCCGGGCTTGAAAACGAAAATCTGAACTTTGAGCTGGCGGCCTCGCTGTGGCAAGAGTCGCTCAACAGGGATGAACGCAAAGCCCGTTTTTTCACTGGTAAGGTGACGATTGCCGAAATGATTCCCCTGCGATCCTTGCCGTTTCGCGTCATCGCTCTTTTGGGCATGAACTTGGGCTTCCCTCGAGAAACTCTTCGTCCTGACTATGACCTGACAAGGTACTCGTCACAGCCGGGGGACCGCAATCAGCTGGAATCCGACCGGTACCTTTTTCTGGAAACACTGATGTCTGCTCGTGAACGGTTAATTCTTAC
>JAJXWL010000212.1 GCA_021781625.1 bacterium | reverse complement strand
AGGGGACACCGCATTTCGTAAGCGCAAAAGAAAGGGGTCCATCAAGATTTCGTTCACGCTCGCAAAGGGCAGACGCACACTATGCGTCGCCGAGGAAACTTCTAACCACGAAGAAAGCAACACCACGCCGCGTTGGATCCAGCGTATTTCAGAGAACGGAAAAACGATCTTATCGATGCGGTTCCCGACCTCCTCCCAAACAGTAAGACGATCTGACTCTAAACTCAGTAAGCGGGAGCGATAGGCACTTTCTTGGGGGCGTAGAGCCTTATCTCCCGGTAAAAACACAGCATCAGCAGGAAAATCCGCAGGGAAAAGCGCCGCAAAAGGTTCCGGAAGATCACTCGCAGCTTCGGGGCGCTTGGCCCAGGTCTTCATCGTCTGAACTGAAGAGGTCTTGGCGTACCAATCATTATTATCCTGCATAAGTTCAGACTAACGTATCTCCACCGGCTTGAATAGATTAATGCCCCGCAATGACTTCCATTTCCAAGTCCTGAATCATCGCCAAATCTTTTTCGGCCCCTTGACCCGGTTGAGTTAAGTAACCATCCAAAAAGAGGCTATTTGCCGGAAAAAGCGCTAGGTTTTGCAGACTTCTCAAGTGAAGTTCGCGGCCGGCACTGGCGCGAATTTCTGCTGAGGGGTTGGCCAAACGAAACAGACAAAGGTACCGAAGAGCCTTCCAGGGACGAAGTTCTGTCTGGAGCCGCTGTGCCAACTTGGTTCCTTCTACGGCAATCAAAAAGTTCACGGGGATGCTGTCCACTTTTTCCCGGCGAAAGGTCAAGGCTAATTCGGCAATTTGCTCATCAGACTCGCCCATGCCTATGATCAAACCCGAACACAGCGAAAACCCCGCTTGCTGGGCGTTGTGCAAGGTTTCCATACGGTCCTGATAGGTGTGCGTAGAACAGATTTGGGGGTAGATCTCTTCGTGCGTATTCAGGTTGTGGTTGTAGGCGTCCACACCAGCGTCTTTCAAGAATTTGAGCTTGGCTCGCCCGGTATCGCCCGTCATCAAGCCCATACAGGCACAAACTTCCATACCTAAGTCGGATTTGATCTCTTTTGTGGCTTCTGCCAAGGTTTCTACCGCACTCCAACTGGCCGAGCGCACCGCCATTGTCACGCAAAACCGGCTTCCTCCGGTTTCTTTGGCTTCTTTAGCCTGATTCACCAGCTCTTCTTTGCTTAAAAAACCGTGCTTCGCCGACACATCTTGGGCATGCTGTGACTGACCGCAGTAATGGCAATCTTCTGAACAGAGTCCTCTTTTCGCATTGGATAAGACATTTGCTTTGACGAGATTGCCAAAGTAATGCCGTCTTATCGTCCAGGCCGCATCCAGGATTTGTAAATGTTCGGATTCCGGGGCCCGTAAAACAGCAAGAGCGTCCTCTTGAGTGAGTTGGTAACCGTTAAGAATACGCTGAGCAAGCTCTTTCCACATAGGGTCACTCCTTGTGCAGGGAATTGACGTCGGCCAATGAGCGACGTATGATCGCCGTACTCCTATCTTTTTCAGGTGGATTGGTCAAGGTTGAAGCACGATAAACTGAAGAAAATTGATCAGAAACTACTTTGGCACCCCTTTACTCAGCGCCAAGGCTTGGCAGAACCGCCCCTCATTGTCCGAGGCCGAGGCGTGAAATTGTACGACGATAAGGGGCAGGCCTACTACGACACGATCAGTTCTTGGTGGACAAACCTGCACGGACATGGTCATCCCGCCTTGGTGCGAGCCCTTCGACGACAGGCGAAACAACTCGACCACGTCAATTTCTCTGGCTTTACCCACCCGGCGGCACTCGAACTGACTTCAGCCCTGGCAGAACGGCTTCCTCGGTCCCTCAATCGCTTTTTTTATTCGGATGACGGGTCAACCGCCGTGGAAGCGGCCCTCAAGATGGCCTATCAGTACCACCTCAACCGAGGGTTCCCAGAAAAAACTCACTTTGCGTATTTGGATCAAGGCTACCATGGCGATACCTTAGGGGCGGTGGGCGTCAGTGGGGTCGATGACTTTCACGGAGCGTTCAAGCCCCTGCGGTTCCCGTCTCTCCGCTTACCAGCCCCTCGGGCCCAGGCTTTGGGTACCAAAACCGGAAACCCCGTTCAGCTTTCTTGCCCGGAATCGACCTGGCAGACTACCGAAGCCTTACTACGGCAAAAGGCCGCCCAGACGGCAGCGGTCATTGTGGAGCCCCTGATTCAATGTGTCGCAGGGATGCAGCCCTACCCGGCCGAATACTTAAGGCGCCTTCAGCACTTGTGCCGTGAACTCGATATCCTGGTGATTTATGACGAAGTCGCCACGGGCTTTGGCCGAACAGGATCCTTTTTTGCGCTGGATCAAGCTGGAACCGTGCCAGATTTTTTGTGTTTAGCCAAAGGTCTGTCTGGAGGAATTCTCCCCTTAGCGTTGACGGTGACCACCGAAGAAGTGGAACACGCCTTTGAAGGTCCCGGTAAAACGTTTTTGCATGGCCATAGTTTTACCGCCAACCCGATTGCCTGTGCCTCGGCCTTGGCCAGCCTCAAGCTTTTTGAGCGAACCTTCTGGCGACCTGGCGCCTTGGAACGGGCCGCCCCCGTCAGCCAGGCTTTTCACGAGCACTTAACGACCTGGACCACGCGGCCTGAAGTGGGCGACCTGAGGTTCTTAGGCCATATCGGCGCAGTCGACTTGATTAACCCCGAAACAGGCACCCCCTGGCCAGCGGCACTCAAAGCTGGCCAACAAGCCTACCGGTTATCCCTGACCAAAGGCTTAGTTCTTCGCCCCTTGGGGGATACCTTATACTGGTTTTTGCCCCTGAGCCTCACCGAACGTCAGCTGAAGACCATCCTGAAACGAAGTGGGGAAGTTCTTCTGGAAACCACCCAAAACCTCCTCCGCCAAAGGTCTCAGGAGCTTCGCCAAGATTTTCTACAAGTTCCCCCTGGATCTGACCCTGCCCCGAGGGACGTATGATGGAAGAACACTTTACCGTCCAAGCGGCCCTGGAGTCCTGGCAAGCCGAACTTTCTCAGTTGGCTCAAGACTCTCGAAAACGGCAAATCCGTACCCCACAGGCCACCGAAGGTCCTTATTTGTGGCAAGACGGCCAACGCTTGGTGAATTTCTCTGGAAATGACTACCTTGGTTTGGCGGGAGACCCCCAAATCGCTCAAGGCGTTTTGGCCCGTTTCCAGGAGCTGGTACAAACGGGACAACTCCCGCTTTGGGGGTCAACGGCCAGCCGTTTGATGGCGGGAGCCTCCCCATGGCACGCCCAACTTGAGGCGGAGCTGGCCAGCTTTTACCCGGGCCGCCAAGCTTTACTGTTCAACAGCGGCTGGCACGCCAATACGGCCGTCCTTTCTGCCCTAGCGGGGGCTTCGGATGCCATCTTTGCCGACCGCTGGATACATGCCAGCCTCATTGACGGTTGGCGCTTATCCGGGGCTCGGCTGTACCGTTACCACCACAACGAGATGGCTCACCTCGAAGAGCTCCTCAAACGCCACCGAGGTCAGCATAAGAAAGCCTTTATCGTCACCGAAGCGCTGTTTTCGATGGAGGGTGACGAAGCTGACTTGGCATCCCTGATCGCTCTCAAAGCCCGCTACGAAGCCTTTTTGGTCTGGGATGAGGCGCATGCTTTTGGCGTA
>JAJXWL010000211.1 GCA_021781625.1 bacterium | reverse complement strand
GGTTTAAAGCCAAGGAAAAGTAAATCCATGAAAAGGATAAATGCCAGCTAACTCCTGCAACCCTGACCGCAGAGCCAACGCCAACCCCCACAAGAGCGATGAGGGTGACGGTGAACATTCTTAAAGAATTTTCGTCCCCTAGGTAAACCGAAGTAAACCAGGCCCCTAGAGGTCCTAAGGCGGCTAAAGCAAAAAAAGAAACAAAGTTCAGAAGAAGGTTTTGATCGTGAAAGTGGACTCCCAAAGAACCGGCCAGGCATAGTAAACCGAAATCTGCCGCTAGCAAGGCATAAACGACTTGTACTGGGCCCTTCTTTGGTGCCACCAAAGTCACCGCCGAGACATGAAGAAAGGCTACACCGTAGGCAAAAATCAAGATTTCCGTAACCGCGCGTAGAGTCATTTCCCTAATAATATACGGTATTTTGGCCCCGCTTGAAACAGTTTTCAGCGAGCTTGTAACAACTTTTGATACACTGTAACAAATTGTTCCACTGTTAGTGTTTCAGCTCGTACACCCAACGAAATACCCTGGGCTTCAAAAGCGTCACTTACTTGCTGATCACTGTAATGCAAAACACTGGCCACACGGCCTAGATTATTCTTGAGGGTCTTACGACGACTGGCATAGCACTCGCGCACAAAACGTGAAAACAGGACTCCCTGAACCTCTGGCCAACGATGATGCGCCTTGAGTTGAACCACAGTACTCGTGACTTCCGGAGCAGGATGAAAGGACCCCGGCCGTAAGGTCACCACAGCTTTGGCGGTATAGGCGGCTTGTATCATGACCGAAAAGCTGGAATAGTTTTTGGTCCCCGGTTGTGCGACCATACGATCGGCCATTTCTTTTTGCACAGTGACCACAAAAACCTCTGGAACAAAACCGCCTTCTAGAAAATCGCCCAAAATGGCACTGGCCGCATTGTATGGTAAATTGCCCACAACACGATGGACCTTTCTGCTGAAATCCGGCCACTCAGGAGCCCCAGGTTCGAGTGGGACGCCGTCCCGTACACGCCGCCACGTCTTAATCGCATCTCCCCAAACTAAACAGAGTCCTGCTGGGGAAGCCCCCAACTCTTCTTTCAGTATTTCAACATATCCCGGATCAATTTCGAAGGCTGTCACCGGGTGACCTTCAGCCAGGAGTTGATGAGTTAAGGCCCCGAGGCCAGGCCCTATTTCCCAGACAGGTTCACCTGGAGCCAATTCCACAGCTTTAAGGATTTGATTTCTGGCACCCGGGTTAATGAGAAAATTTTGCCCCCAGCGTCGCAGGGCATTGAGCCCGCGAGCCTCTAAATAAGCTTGTAAGTCGGCGGCTGAATCATAATTTAACGGCACCAGAGAATTCCTCCGGCGTCCTTTATAGAGGATAACCGCCAGAAATCCTACTCCCCCCGCCACCGGGATAATGTACGCCCACACAGGGGGAAGCAGGGGCAAATTCCCCGCGTGTGCGATCATAAACGTGAGGTCAAAGGTTAGGGTTAAGAGAATTCTCAAGAAAGCCTCGCCTGGTAGTCCTAGAAGCGTCACCGATAAAAACCCCAAAGACAACAGCATATAAAAGCCCGTTAAGGCGACCAAAGGAGGAGTCCACAAGACCCCTGCCCAACAAAGCCCCCCCGACAAAGGAGCCGCCAAGGGGGCCGTCGTCATCACAGCCGAACCCGAAACAGCTACCGTACTGGCCCCCCAGCGTCCTAGAAAGGGACGAAGCTTTCGTTCCCAGGAAGGAGAAAAGACCAACAACCCCGCCAAAGCAGCTCCAGAAAGCTGTAACGATAAAGAACTCGCCATATCTGGCCACAGCAAAACGGTCAAAACATATGAAAACGAAAGAACCTCTACGGCGGGAGCTTTTCGCCAGGTTATAAGGCTCCAACTTCCAGCAGCAGCCATCATCCACGCCCGATATAGCGAAGGGAGCGGCCCTGCTAACCAACAGAACGCGGCCAACACGCTTTGAACTAAACCCACCATCACGATTCGTGGGCACTTGCCGTGTAAAAATCGCGTCACCACTAAGGCCAAAAGACTGAGGTGCATGCCTGAGAGCGCCAGCACATGACTCGTTCCCGATTGGCGAAACGAAAGTTTTTCTCCGGGGCTTAGTTCGTCAGCGTCGCCCAACAGGAGTGCTTTGGCCAAAGCGGCTTGCCGTTCCCCGGCCAAGTTTAACTTTTGAAACAAGACCTCTCTGAGTTGAGCACGGACTTGGCAACCGGGAAACGCCCAACCAGAAAAGCCTCCTGACCGCCAGAGCCAAACCACCCCGTTTTTCTCGGCGACCAAAGTTCCTTCTGTGTTGACTAGCCTCCCCCACGCGGGAGAAGGCCCTCGCCAATTCCGGACGACAATCGGAAAATCTGCCGGCACCGTGAAAATACGCTCACCATCCGTATACCGACATGTATTGACCCGGAGCAAGAACCTGGCTTCTCCCGAAGCACTTACCGCGGCCTCTCGTTCTACGAAGCCACTCAGCCCAGACATGGGTAAGGAAATTTCGGGGGGATGACGTGAAGTTTCCCAACTCTCGCGAGCCCCCCCCAACAACAGTACCACCAAAGCCGTAAGCCAAAGATCTCGACGCCCCTTCCCACGAACTACCCAAAACCCTCCGATCAGCAAGATTGCTACAAAACCCCAAAAGCTATGCCCAGTACTTAACCACGGGAGGACTACCACGAGCAGACAACAAGCTGGATATTCTCCGGCGACCCGATTCCATCCCCACATACCCCGACTCCTTTGGACTTTTTGCTTTCTGGGTTTTACAGGAAGGACTGTTGAAAGCCTCTGGCCACTTCAAAAGAGTGCGTGCTGACTTGACGAAAGGAAATGAAGTTTGAGATATTTAGCTTAGCTAAGCTAAATAAGGAGACCACTTATGACGGATTCTGTGCAAAGGGCGGCACAAGCTCTTTTCGAAACCATCCCCAAAGTCAATCGTGCCTTAAGAGCGGTCATCTTTGCCTCGAACAAAGCTACGTTTAGTATGCCCCAGTATCGTATCCTGTCGTACCTTAAAGATTTTGGTCGAAGCACGATGGCGGTTTTAGCCGAACAAGAAGGGGTTAAAGCCCCCACCATGAGCCGTTTTGTGGATGCCCTGGAAGCACAAGGTTTGGTCCGCCGGGAACCCTCTGCCCAAGATAAACGTTCCATCTTGGTCGCCTTAACCGAAGCAGGGGCCCATAAAGTTCGTCAAGTTCGCCATAACGGTGTCGACGTGGTCAAAACCGCGCTAAGCAACTGGTCAGTTCAAGAATTGGAACTCATCACTACGGCTATGGATTTGCTTCGCTTTCATCAGTTGGATTGGAGGATATCATGAACTCGACAAAAACCGTCTCCCCTTGGGCTGTGGTTTCCGTAACAACCCTCGGCGCTTTTCTGGCTAACATCCAGTCGTCGGCCTTGGTTTTAGCCTTGCCCGATGTGCTTTTAAGTTTAAACTCCACCTTTGAAACCATTCTTTGGGTTTTGCTGGGTTATCTTTTGATCACCACGACTCTAGTCCCCTTAATCGGGCGTCTTTCAGACCGCTGGGGCCGTAAAAACCTCTACACCCTAGGCTTTGCGATTTTTACCGTGGCTTCTTTAGGCGCAGGTTTCTCATCACCTCAAGGTCATGGTTGGGATCTTTTAGCTTGGCGGCTA
>JAJXWL010000210.1 GCA_021781625.1 bacterium | reverse complement strand
GTTCTGTTGTGACGTTTGTAAAAATCCCCCTCCAAAAGAACAATTTTTAAAAGAGGATTCATCTTGGGAATAAAAATCCGTTCTAGGAATAATTTCAAAAAATTCAAAGTCTGTTCCCCACGGGTGGGTAACTGACCAACATAATAGGGGGGATATATATGGTCTTTTCCAAACTCCTCGGGGAAGATTTCTAAAAATCGGCACGCTTCACTGACTACGATCCGAACTTTTCGCTGTCGTACAAAAATTTCAAATGACGAATCCAGACGATTCTGCCAAAACCGGCGATACAGAGTTAGCCAATCGTCAACAGGAACAAGACTTCCCGTAGGTAACCAAGAAGGGGAATCTTGCAACCATGCACAAAGTTTTGCTAAAGGAACATGCTGATGAAAGTCACGAACTGCCCCCCAAGCCAGATGAGCTTGTTCCAAAAAATCCGACAACGGGGTTTCTACCTCAGCTTCAGGCGAGTTGAAGGCGTCTCCGTTATGAAAAAGAAAAAGAGCTTCTAACACCGTCTCGGGAACGGAGGACTTCAGGGCCTCTAAACGCCTGGCAAGTTCGACTAGTTCTTCTTTCATGTCGGCTAACAGCGCATTCGTAAGCTGGCCGTCATTCGAAAGTAATTGAAAAGGTGCCAGCAATTTCTCTGCAGGAAAATGACAGAGAGCCCGAAAAGCCGACAAGATTTTGAGGCAATCGTTCAGACGTTTTTTCCGATCTGGTGGTATAGAATCCAATAAGTTACGAAAATCCCCATCCACGATCGCTTTAATTTCTTTTACCGGCCGTTCGGGATGCTGTGACTCTATGGTGGCAAAATCGCTCAGACCATTCAAAGCTTCTTGCCATTCAGGAATTTCTAAAGCTATCCAAAAGGCAACAAACTCACTTTTCCGTTCCCCAAAAGCCGTTCGAAAGGGCTCACGAAAAGGTGTCAACGCTGTGAATAAGCGTTCTAGCTCACGATAGAATGGGATAAGAGCCATCTTGTATCTCAAGTTGAAGAAACCAGGGCATTGGCGCTCTAAGCGGTTCGCTATATCTGATAAGACTTGCTCTTGAACAACTGTCATGAGGTCCGTGGCTCGAAAAAACTTTTTCAGCCACAAAACAAATTTTCTCCAAAGACTGTAGGCTTGATAAACCTCTTCCCAGTCGGGCTCGGCTTCGACCGGTGGAGGGGTCAGAGAATCTGGTTCTGGAGAAGACGTCAACCGACTCAATAGGTCTCGACGTTCTTCGTGTGATAATGTTTTGACGAGCCTTTGAAACACCTCAGACATGCCACACTCCCCTCCTGATAGTACCTTTTTTTCAGTTTATTGACCAGATAAACTTTTGGCTTGCTGGACCAAACTTCCTGACACGTATACTTTAAAGTTTATGCCCTCTACACCCCCTGACTTGAATCCGGAACAGTTCGAAGCTGTTCATACTCTTCATGGTCCTTTACTCATTATCGCTGGTGCCGGGAGTGGAAAAACCCGCGTCATTACCTTTCGAATTGCTCAGATGTTAGAAGAACACATTCCGCAAAATGCCATTCTGGCTCTCACCTTCACGAACAAAGCAGCGCGTGAAATGGAGCAGCGCGTGAAAGAATTAACCGGGCGAAAACTGACCAACTTAACGGTTTCGACCTTCCACGCCTTCGGGGTGCAGGTCTTAAGAGAAAGTGGGGAAGCCTTGGGATATCGCGAAAATTTTACCATCTACGATACCGAAGACTGCCTCACACTTCTCAAAAACTGTGCCCATGAGTTGGGCCAAGTTTGGGACAGTAAAGACTTGCCTGCTGTTGCGCAATTATTTTCGGCCATCAAAACAGGTCGCCGAGGCTGGGAGAGCGAACCTGCCGAATACCGGGCCTTGTATCGGGAATACGCCGAACATTTACTCCTTTATAATGCGGTGGATTTTGATGACCTGATTATGAAACCCATTGAAATGTTTTCGACGAAACCTGATATCTTGGAGTCTTACCGCAAACGGTACCGCTATATTCTCGTCGATGAATTTCAAGATACCTCCATCAGCCAGTTTGAAATTGTACGCCTCTTGGCCGAAGAACACCGTAACCTTTGCGTTGTGGGAGATGATGACCAAAGTATCTATTCTTGGCGCGGAGCGAACTTTGAAAATATCGTTCTCTTTGAGCGCCACTTTCCCGAACGCAAAGAAATCAAATTAGAGCAGAATTATCGTTCAACCGGGATTATCCTTGCCGCCGCCAACGCCTTGATTGTCCATAATACCAACCGTAAAGAAAAAGCTTTATGGACTCCCACTGAAGGTGGTAAATCCATCGAAGTCATACATCCCTTGGATGAAACGGATGAAGCACGTTTTGTCGCTGAAACCATCAAGGCGTTACGCTTCCGAGAAAACCGCAGTTTTGATGACTTTGGTATCCTTGTTCGTACCAACAGCCTCACAAAACACCTGGAAATGGCACTACTCCACCAAAATATTCCCTACAAGGTTTCGGGGGGAACGAGTTTCTTTCAACGAAAAGAAGTGAAAGATGTCATCGCCTACTTGCGCCTTTTGGTGAACCCTTCGGATGATGTCAATTTTCTTCGGATTATCAATACCCCCCGACGTGGTGCAGGCCGCCAGTTTCTCGAACTGCTTGTGGCCGTATCCCGTGCCAAGAAGTTGAGTCATTTTGATGCCCTCAAAGATATTTTGGTCACCCAGCAATCTGGCATCCCCGATGAAACTCGCGCAGAATTGGCCGCTTTTATGGAATTGATCGAAGAATATCGGGCGCGAAGCCGCCGACCTCGCGTCAAAATGGCTCCCCATGCCCGGGAGCTTTTAGAAGACTCGGGATATTATGAGTATTTAGCCCTAGAAAATGCCAAAAGCGATAAAGCCTTGAGGTGGAAAACCCAAAACATCGATAGCCTTTTAAAATTTTTAGAAGACTGGGAGACTGACCCAGATAACGCCCGCCCCGATCTTGCTTCGTTTTTAAATCGAATCACGCTCATTACCCGTGACGACCTCAACGATCGTGAAGAAAAAGGTGCGGTAAGCCTCATGACGATTCATGCTTCCAAAGGACTGGAGTTTAAAATCGTATTTGTTGTGGGTGTCGAAGATAAAATCATGCCTCACGAAAAAAGTCTGGCCGAAGGTCCAGAAGTTCTCGAAGAAGAACGACGGTTATTTTATGTGGCCATTACTCGGGCCCGAGAAAAACTCTATTTGACGGTTTGCCGTACTCGACGCACGTTAAAAGAGACCTTTCACCCGTCCCCCAGTCCTTTTCTCGAAGAACTTCCGGCAGAACTGTTACAGCAGTCAGAAACGCAACAAGAGGACGTGACGGAAGAAGATTGGGAAGAACTTATGGCCAGTTTGAAGAAGAAAATGCAACCTTAGAGAGATTCAAGAGAGAACTTGTCAGCCTGGAATGTTTCTGTTACGATTTAAAAGTTAAAAAAATGAAAAAAATGTTCACAATATCGAAGTTCTTTGGGAATATCCTTGGGGTAGCACTCCTGTTAGCTTTTTCGTCCTGTGCCACACAAATGGCTTATATTCCTGTCGTCAGTCAAAAGTTCCGACTACCGCGACATTTTCGGATGGTGGGTTACTTTCCCTCTTGGTCGGGTGACCCCCATCGAATTGACTATCGCGCTCTAACAGATATTTGTTGGGCCTTTGCT
>JAJXWL010000020.1 GCA_021781625.1 bacterium | reverse complement strand
ATCATGAATACCGTTGCGGGGTCTGCGGTCATCGGTACTTTCATAATGTTGCGGCGGCGGCTGGGGTCTTGGTGCAAGATGCTCAAGGTCGGTTTTTATTTTTACGACGCGGAATGGCCCCTGCCCAAGGTTTACTCGGTTTGCCTGGGGGGTTTGTGGACCCCGGTGAAGGGGTAACCGAGGCCGTTCAGCGCGAAGTGCGGGAAGAACTTGGGGCAGAAATTTCTTCTCCCAGGTTCTTAGACGGTTACCCTAACCGTTACGCTTTTGCAAAAATCTGGTACCATACCTTGGACCTCTACTTTTCTGCCGTCATCTTGACCCCCCAGTCTCAGTGGAAACTGGATGCTCAAGAGGTCGCCGGTTTGGTATGGAAACTGCCTTCTGAAGTGGATGAGGTAGAATTGGCGTTCCCCTCCCTGCGTCAAATGTGGCGAGATTGGAACGCTGGTCGTTGGAAAAACTAAGGAGTAAAAGCGTGAGCCATTTACGTTCGTTATACTTTGGCGGGGCTTTAGAAGCCATTAGCCAGAAAACCTTAAAAGCGTTTCAAGAGCATCGTCCCAGCGAAATCATTTGGAACATCACCAGCCGTTGCAATCTGAAATGCCGCCATTGTTACGCCGACTGTGACCTGAGCACGCTTCCTCAAGAGCTGTCGAAGTCTGAGGCCCTCAACCTGTTGGATCAAATGGCCGAAGCCGGTGTCCCCCTGCTTTTTGTCACTGGTGGGGAACCCATGACCCGGCCTGACTTCTGGGAGCTCTTGGCTCGAGCGCAGTCCCATGGCATTCGTGTCGTTTTAAGCACAAACGCCGTGTTGATTGACGAAGCTGCCGCTGACCGCTTGGTGACTTACGATGTCGATTACGTCGCTACCTCATTATACGGACCCCAGGCGTTTCATGATGAGTACGTGGGGGTTCCCGGTTCTTGGGCCAAAACGACCGCTGCCGTCAAGCGTCTGCAAAAACGCGGGGTAAAAGTCGGGATCAAAACTACCGTCACGACGTCGACCTTGCCGTATTTTTTTGAGGTACTGCAGACGGCCAAAGATCTAGGGTGCGGTCTGTTGTATGCCTGTGATTTAGTGGAAACCGGCCGTGCTGGTGAAAGTGCCTCAGGGGCTAACCGAGAAACCCGCATTTCGAAAGAAGAATGGCGTCACTTAGCCGATTACATGATCGACGATATTCTGAAGGATCCCCTGCATGGGTTGGAGTACGATATTGGAGCTTTGCCCTCAATAGCCATTTATGCCCTGAAAAAGTTGAAACAGGTGGGGGTGGACGTCCAAAAAGGCGTGGACCGTATGAAAATCAAAAGTGCTTGCCCAGTCGGAAAAGGGCTGATGGGAATCAATGCGGAGGGGGGTATCCTTCCTTGTAGCTTTGTTCAGGAACTGTCTTTGGGTAACGTGCGTGACTTGGGAATCCGTGGTGGGGCAGATAAACTCTTTGAAATTGGCAACACTCCTGTCGAAGGAACTTGCGGACCCTGCGAGGCCGCCGAATTGTGCCGTGGGTGCCGGGTTAAGGCTTGGCATGACGGGAATTTGATGGGAGGAGACCGGACTTGCCTCCTGGCGTAAGCGAAGGAAACCGTAGTCGAAAAGTACTGCCTACGCCCTCGTAACTTTCCACGGTAAGGCTTCCTCCCCAACGATGTACCAAAGCTTCAACGATGGCTAGACCTAAGCCTGAACCTTCAATACCGGACGACGAACGCGACCGGTAAAAGCGTTCAAAAATGTGGGGCTGGTCTTCGACGGGGATTCCGCAACCCGTATCGCTAACGGACAATTCTACGATCGGGCTGGAAGGAATCGACTGGTCCAGCTGAGCTACCAGAGACAAATGTCCGACCGAAGTAAATTTCAAAGCATTCTGCAAAAGGTTTGAGATGACCGTTAAGAGTTGGGAAGGCTCAGCTTGAATATGCAGGTCTGGGTCAAGGCGAACATTAAACTCTAACTTTTGAGCGGCGGCCTGAGGACGGACCGCTTCGGCGGCTGTCAAGCAGACTGCCGTGAAATCCGCTTCTGGAATTTCTGACTCTTCCTCGTCTAAGCGAGCTAAGGTGATCAGGTGTGTGACTAAGGCGGAAAGACGGTCCAAAACAGGCGTCATGTCGTTCAAAGCTTGCCGATATTCCTCGGCGGTTCGGGGCCGCTGAAGGGTGACCCTGTGGATGGTCCGTAGAATGGCGACAGGGGTCTTGAGCTCGTGCGAGGCATCGGCCGTGAATTGCCGCTGGGTCCGAAAGCTGTACTCGACCCGCTCTAGCATCTCGTCAAAGGTTTGTGCCAACCGCCCCAGTTCATCCTCTGAATGCTGTAGACCCAAACGGGTGGTCAGGTTTTGACTCGAAAATCGTTGTGCCGTTCTGGTGACTAAGTCTATGGGTTTAAGGAGTTGGGCGGCCAAAAAATACCCCGAGCCAGCGGCAAGTGGTAACAAAAAAGGCAGGGTGAGCAGAATGACCGTCAGCAAGTGTGCCAAGGTTTCTTGGGTCGGAGCTAAAGCTTGGGCGACTTGAAGGTACCCCAGGCGATTGCCGTTATCTTGAATACTGTCGGTGTACACCAGCAACCCCTGAGTTTCCTGAAAACTAGGACCTGTATACGGCAAGGTAAAAGGGAGCTTCGAAGCTAAAACGCCACTTGAACGAAGGACAACTCCCTGGGGGGAAAGGATTCGTTCGGTAAAACCTTCCGGATGATCTTCGGCATTAGAACCTTCGCTGAGGTTGTCGGGAAGCTTCATGACACCCCCATCGATGTTGAGGCTGGCTTGAATTTGATTCGATGCAATCCTGAGGCTGTCCCGAGCAGCCTGATTTAAGAAAAGCGCTGACGAAACGTACAGTGCTGTCCCTAAAATGGCGAAGGCCAGCGAAAGCAAAGCCGTAACGGTGAGGGCAAAACGGCCACGAAGGGAAAGTCGCCGTTTCAAGGTAAAGACTCGTGGAGCAACCTGGGATCTATCAATCGGTACCCTAAGCCACGGATGGTTTGAACCATTTTCCCTCCTTGCGGTCCAAGTCGTTGACGAAGCGTACGGATGTGTACCTCGACGACGTTAGATTCATGCCAAGTATCGCGGTTCCAGATGCGATCCGCTATATTATCCCGCGAGTAAATGCGGCCTGGTTGACGGATGAGAAGTTCGAGGATGGCATACTCTTTACCCGGTAAAGACACTTCTTGACCTTGAAAGTGGACCTCATGGGTCGCGGTGTCAACGTCGAGTTCTCCCCAGGTCAGCGTCGTCGCCTTGACCATACCGGGAACACGCCGGCTGACAGAGCGTAAACGGGCTAATAGTTCTTCAAATTCGAAGGGTTTGGGTAAATAGTCATCGGCGCCGGCATCCAAACCTTTGACCCTGTCAGCGACCGCATCCAAAGCTGTGAGCATCAAGATGGGGGTGGCATTTTTTTCGGCACGTAGCCGCCGACAAACCTCGACGCCGCCCATTTTAGGCATGAGCAAGTCGAGGATGAGGACGTCATAACAGGTACAGCGAGCCGCTTCGAGGGCTATCAGTCCATTTTCGGCGGTATCGACAGCATGGCCATTTTCTTCTAGTCCTTTTTTTAAGTAACGGGAAAGCGCTGGTTCATCTTCTGCCAGAAGTAAGCGCAAAGTAACCTCCTTGTTGTTCGTTGAAAGATGGTTGTTTCTTTAAAGATTGTAGGCCCACAAGATGAAGTTTTCATGAACTAAGGGACTTTTGAAGAAAACCCGAGGCCTCGGGGCTTGGTATTTTTTGACAAGGTTGCTAGGATCATTCGGCTTTTCAAGTGCGAAAGGAGTTTTTTGATGCGGCGATTGGTTTTTCTCGCGGCAACGCTTCTGGCGTGGGCCTTAGTATCTTGTCAGGAGCAGACTCCTTCAGTTAAGACAGCTTCTACGGCACCAACCGTCTCGGCCGTGCCTACAGCCACAACGTCACTCCCAGCCTCCAATGGCAACGAAACCCCAGCCTCAACTGGCAACGAAACTACGGCCGGGTCGTGGGGTGATCCCGCCTTAGTCGCTAAGGTTCCGCTTCCCAAAGCTCCTGCCGATCACCTCTTTACCTGGAAAGATATTCAAGCCCAGATTGCTTACGGTCAGGCGGCCCATTTGCGCAACTTCTCGATGACCGAGGCGGAATGGAACACGGCCGTCCAAGGTTACGAACAAAAAGCCATTGCACAAATTGCCACGCGCAAGTACGCCTATCCCGAACTTTTGGACGCTCTACGAAAAGTTCCCCGCCCCTTTTTAGCTTACAACTACGAAAAAGACGAACAAAAAACCAATATCCTCGAAGATTACAACACCATCATTGATATTGGTTGGGGGGCTACCATGTCCGCCCCCAGCATTCAAGCGTTCATGACGGCTCAGTTGCATCCGACAAAAAATATGGTTGCTCTCGAAATTGGAACGGGTTCGGGGAGTCAGTCGGTCCTTTTGTCCTACTTGGTCAAAAAAGTGTACACCATCGAAGTACGCCAGCCGCTCGGCGAACGCGTTTCTCGTGTTTTGAAAGCCATGGGGTACAATAATATCGAGACAAAAATTGGCGACGGGTATTACGGGTGGAAAGAAAAAGCCCCATTTGACATTATTATTGTCACCTGCCAGGCCAACCATATTCCCCCGGCGTTGGTGGAACAACTCAAACCCAATGGGGTCATGGTGATTCCCGTTGGACCAGCCTGGTCACAAAATCAGCAAATGCTGAAGGTCTGGAAAGATCCTAAAACGGGTAAAATCGTAGCTCAGCGGATTTTGCAAAAGACCAGTTTCATTCCCATGTTGGGAGCCAATCAAGGAAAAAACTAACATGCCGTCGAAGAAGTTTTTCTGGCCTTTGTTTTTTGTCAGTACTTCCACGATCGCTTTAGAAGTTTCCTTACTGCGGTATTTTGCGGTTACCTCTTGGCAAGCTTTTGGGGCTATGGTCATCAGTATAGCCCTCATTGGGTTTGCCGTGAGCGGTACGGTGCTGACCTTGGCCCACAAGTTTTTTCGCAACAAATCAGGGACGAAGTTGCTCGTGGTGGCCTTTTTGTATTTGGTCACGATACCGTTAAGCTTTTTGTTGGCCAACGGTGTGCCTTTTAATCCCAATAAAATGCTCAATGCCCATGAGATTGTGGCAGAGGTTCTGCACCTCACCGAATATATGCTCCTCTTTTTTGTGCCGTTCTTTTTCGCCGGTTTGTATACGGGTCTTGTTTTCATTCACCACCATGACGACATCGGAAAAATTTACTTCTTTGATTTGGTAGGGGCAGGGACCGGTTCTCTTTTAGTTTTGGGTGCGATGTTTTTCATTAGCCCCTTTTCGCTGGCTGAGTTTGTTTTTGTTCTCGCCTTTTTGGCGTTTGGTCTTACTGCTGTTCAATCTGGGCTCAAGGTGGGGGTGTGGGGAAGTTTAGCAGGCGCAGCCCTAGTAGTCTTGGTCCTCTTTGTGTGGGAAAATCACGCTGACTACAAAGCCTACAAACCGATACGGCAAGCCGAACTGGTGGCAGGGAACACGCCCTTATTAAAGCATCCAGTACTATCGCCCATCGGCATTATGGAAGTCATGTCAAATGCCACCGAAAAAGCGACCTTGCCGTTGTCGGACGAATTTTCGCTTTTGGTACCTGATGGAAAAGTCCCGGATATTTATCCCGGCTTCTACCTGGATGGAAATCGGTTGGATGGTCTCGTCGCGGCGGAACCGGACTCAAGGTTTATTCAGTACAACCTTTATGCGGCACCTTTCATCCTTAAAGACCATCCCGATGTGTTGATCATTGGGAGCGGTGGTGGCTTCTCTACCTATCAGGCCCTAACCTTGGGGGCTCGCCGGGTTAAGGTGATTGAATCCAACCCTTTTTTGCTCGACTTGTTAAAAAATCGTTTTGCCTCGTTGAATGGAGGTTTGTTTGAAAAGCCTGAAGTCCACGTCGAAGTCAATGACGGCCGCAGTTTTGCGTTACGAGAAAAACATCGCTATGATCTGTTGCAAATTTCCGATGCCGCCATTGCGGCAAGACCCGACGAAAACTATTTGCTCACGACCCAAGCTTTTGCCGATGACAGTCACTTGCTCAAGCCAAACGGCCTTTTGACCGTAAGCATCGACATCACGGACAATTTCTTTTATGCCCTCCGGCTTTTAAGAACCCTGACGGCGTATTTTCAAGACCGTCACGAGGCTCCATCCTCTCACCTCGTGATTTTACGCAGTTTGTTCAAAATGCTGTTTTTGATCAAAAATTCTAATTTTTCGACCGAGGAAGTCGGACAGCTTCGCCAATGGGCCAGCAACTTAGGGTTTGATACGGTGTACTTTCCTGGTGCTACCGGACAAGAAACGATCTTTAGTTTGGCTCCCTTTATTCCGGTCTTGGCCCAAGAAAAGGGGACCGATGCCACGGTAGGCCAAGATTCTCTGTTAAAAGATGACGAGTTTTATCGTTTAGCCAGTGAACTCATTTCTGGAACCACCCATTTAAACCGAGGGATTTTTGATTATCGACCTTCTACCGATGACCGACCCTACTTTTTCTCACTCTTGAGCCCGGATCGGCTTGTTTCTGCCCTCAAGACTTACGAATTGGGCGGCTTGCCCCAACAAGAAGTCAACTCCTTGGTCCTCTACGCCGAGTTTGCCAACGTGGTGGTCTTTGCCTTCTTTATTGTACTGATCCCTGTAGTAGCTCGTCTGTTTCAACGTCGAACGACGCATCTGGGCTTGGGGTTTTTTTCTAAGAGCTTACTCTACTTCGCCTCCTTGGGACTGGGCTTCTTGTTCATTGAGATTGTCCTGATTCAGAAATTGGCCCTGTTTCTGGGGGACATCATTTATTCGTTTACCCTGGTGCTTTCGAGCATTCTCATCTTTGCAGGGTTGGGCTCGTTCCTTTCTGAACGAATTCGACGAGCCGCTCTTGCCGTTAGAGTAGCCGCCGCCGTCATCGTATTAGGAATTCTTTTTACCGTTTTTGTCTTGCCAGTTTGGATTCGCGACCTAGGAACCTTGGCATTTCCCTTCCGATTGATTTTGTCGTTCTTCTTTGTGATGCCGTTAGCGATTCCATTGGGCGTATTTTTCCCGTTGGGACTGGGACAACTGACTGGTAATCGACGCAGTTTTGTTCCTTGGGCTTGGAGCATCAATGGGGCCTTTTCAGTTGTCTCGACCGTAAGCGCAAGGATCCTATCGCAAACCTATGGCTTTTCTTTTGTTTTAGCGTTGGCCGCAGGCTTGTACCTTCTTGCGGCCTTGACCTTCCCGACACAAAAGGCCAGCGAGGTTGGTGCTGTTGAGGCGTAAGCTCTTTCGTTCTGGTTTTTTCTTGCTGATTTTTCTGGGGAGTATTGCCTTGGCTTCCTGTGCTGGTCGGTCTGAGACAAGCCGTTTGGTCCGAGCTCAGTTTCGCGAAGGCTTTGTCGTGACGCTTCACCCAGAAGGAGCACCCTTTCCCCAGGAACGCCGTCGTGACGGCTACACCTATGAGGATACTGAGTACTCGTTTCGTGAGCATTATGACGATTCTACGGTGAAGGTGTTTTTTCCGGGGAATTGGAAAGAAAACGGTCCAGTCAATTTAGTCTTTTTCTTTCATGGGTGGTTTTCCTCGATCAGCGATGAAATCACTCGCTTTCATCTGCTGTCGCAGTTTCGCGAGAGTCGGGTGAACGCGCTTTTAGTGTTGCCCGAAACCGCCAAAGACGCCCCAGATTCCTTTGGCGGCAAGCTAGAATATCGTGATGGTTTTCGAACTCTCGTCGAAGAAGTGATGCATTCACTCCATCAAGCCGGCCTCGTCGGTACAGAAAAGGTAAATCACATTGTCCTGGCTGGGCATTCCGGGGCTTATCACGTCATTAGTCAAATTCTCTCACGAGGGGGGCTAACCAGCCACATCAAAGATGTGATGCTCTTCGATGCGCTTTATGGCGACCTTGAAGATTTTGCGCAATGGGTTGCTTCTCGGCAAGGGCACCTTTATTCGGTTTTTACACAAGATAGCGATACCATCGGGTATAACTTTTCTCTAATCGATGACTTAGCTCGTGAAGGTGTTCCTTTGTTGCTGGAAGAAGAAAAGGAAGAAGACCGCTTGCCGCCCCACGGGGTTCGCGCCGTGTTCTATCGTAGCCGTTTAGACCACTATCAGGTGGTTGATGCCGAAAGTCAGTTTGAGAAACTTCTGAAAACGGCCTGTCGATAGTTGAAAGCGGTATTCCTGACCAAGATTTGACAAAGTTTTCACCGTTTTCAAACTTGACGGGGGGATACTCTCCTCAGACTTAGTCTGGGGAGGCCTTATGAAAGTCGCCTATTCGATTGCCGGAGAAGGTTTTGGTCATGCCGCCAGGATGGTGTGCTTGGCGCCACGGCTTTTAGAAAATGCGGAAGTTCACTTGTTTTGCCCCGATCCTGTGAAGAATTACGTCCGTTCGCGCTTACCAGAAGTGCCGATACGAGATTTGCCCCACTTTGGGTTTGTTAAGCGCGGTGACCGCGTTTTGGTCGCGGCTACCATAGTGGCAGCTTTGCGGCGTTTTCCAGGATTTATCCGACAAGTCCTATCTTTATCCAAGCTTTTACGCACCGAAGGCTTTGAGGCTGTTCTTAGTGATTTTGACCCTTACCTGGCTTGGGCCGGACGTTTAGCCGGGCTTCGCGTGATTCAGATCAATCACCCTGGCATTATCACCAAACACCTATCGATCAATCCACGCTCTTGGCCGGCGGCGGCAGCAGCCTTTCTTTTAGAAGGCCCCTGGCACCGGCGCGTGCATTGTTCCTTTTATCAAGGAGATGTGGGCCCACTTTTACGGCCTGAGTTGCTGAACCGTCCACGGTCACGTTCAGGAAGCTGGGTATTGCATTTGAAACCGGAATACCGGGAATGGGTCGTGCCGGCTCTCGAGCAAGCGGGCTTAGTTCCTTATGAACTGTATCCCAAAGCGGGAGGGGATTTCGATGCCGCGTTGGCCTCGGCTCGTGGCGTCATCTCTTCGGCTGGACATCAAATTATCAGTGAGGCTTTGGTCTTGGGCAAGCCGATTCTCGTTCTGCCCCAGGGCGGTCAGTATGAACAGGCCTTAAACGCCCGGTTTTTAGAAAAAACAGGGCGCGGCATGGTTGGCTCTCGTCGTAACTTAGAGGCTCGCTTAAGACGGTTTCGGTTTTGGGCTGAAAGTTTTTCTCGGGAGGCCTTGCCAGGACAGCCGAGCGAATTTGAGGACGATACCGCGCAAGCTGTCCACTTATTAAAAACCTATTTAAGTGAGGCCGGAGTGTTCCGAAGCCAGCGAACCAAGAACTCACCTTCTTCAGAGGAGACAGGTGTAATGGAAAGGCGGTTGCCGCGACGAAGAAGAATCATTTCAGCCAGTTCCGGTTTAGTTCTCAGTTCCGCCAAGGGAGCCAAGCGAGTCTTTTCGACCAACTCCACATCCACTTGGAACCAGCGGGGAGTCTCTCGCTGGGCTTTGGGGTCAAAATAAGGACTACTCGAGTCAAATTGTGTAGGGTCAGGATAGGGGAGTGAAACAATTTTAACGATTCCCACGATGCCCGGCTTTGCACACGAAGAGTGGTAAAAAAAGGCCAGATCTCCCAGGGCCATCTGATCCCGCATAAAGTTTCGAGCTTGATAATTTCTGACGCCAAACCAACCCACCCGCTGGCCGGGAGCCTTTTCTAAATCCTCAATGGATACTTCACTCGGTTCGGATTTCATTAACCACCATTTCATGGGGCCTCCTTAGGAATAGGGGGAAGCTCTCCCCACAAACCGCACTCTCGAACAACAACTTGCTGTCGATTGACTCGGAGTACAACATGGGTAAAGTTCACCAAGTAATGAACCCCACCCTGAACCAGTCGGTCGGCACAGCGAAGGGTTTCCTGATCCTCGACGCAAAGAAGCGCGGCTTCAATTCGGCGAGTTAAACAAACTCCGACAAGTTCGGTGGTGGCATGCACGGGAAACGGTAACTCTAATTGTTCCCGGCGGTTGAGCCGACTTTCAAAGCCCACAACAATTTGGTATCGGGGTTGACCTTGAGCGCCCAAAGCCGAGCGATCACCCAAAGCCGATAAGAGCGATATCCCGTGCTCTCCAAGACCGACCAGGGCTGTTCGTAAAGGGCGTGGGGGTTCTAATAGCGTGGAAAGAAGGTTCTGCAAGTAAGCCAGATCGTAGGCTGTCCCGGGCGAATGGACTTCGACCCAACTCAAATCGTGGCGTATGGTGACAGCGGTTGTACCTAGCCACCGGGCAAAATCACGGCTAGTCGCCTGCAAACGTCCCGAACTCAGCAATTCGGGCAATAACGCATACAACAGCATCAGCCTTTGACGAGAAGGGGGCGGCAGGGAAGACAGCGTGGGCACTTTAAGAACCCCAGACTTTCTTGAGGGCCTCGGCAAGTCGGTGAACGGGGACAGCTCCGCTCAAAGCCCCAGACTCTGGCGACGAAGGAATCACTGTGGGGGAAAACCCTAAATCGGCTGCAGCCTTCACTCGGCGACGTAAATGCGTGGTGGGACGGACTTCTCCCGCTAAGGAGAGTTCTCCCGCCGCCGTCCAGCCCGGAGGCAAACTGTGGCCGGTTCGAGCACTGTACAAGGCGAGGGCTAAAGCCAAATCGGCTCCCGGATCAGCGACCCGAATGCCTCCAGCTACATTGACGTAAATATCCTGATCGCTAAAACGTAGCCCTGTGGTTTTCTCCAGGACAGCCGCAACACGACTGACCCGCCCGCTGTCAATTCGGTCAGAGTAAACGCGGCTCATTCCCCCTTTGGCGGGAACCGTCAAAGCTTGGATTTCGACCAAAAGAGTGCGGCTCCCTTCGAATAAGGGCGCCACCGCAATCCCAGGGGGCAATTCGCCTTCCCGTCGAACCAAAAAAATTGTTTCGGGATTTGCCACCTCGACTAAACCCTGTTCCTCCATCGTGAACAGACCTACCTCATCGACACTGCCAAAGCGGTTCTTAGCGGCTCTGAGAATTCTGACGTCCCCAGCGGCTTCTTCAAACATCAGGACGGTATCGACCATGTGCTCGATGAGTTTGGGGCCGGCAATCAGCCCCCCCTTGGTAACGTGGGCTATCAAAAAGGCTGCGATTTCACGTTCCTTGGCCCAGCTGAGGATTTCTTGGCACCCGAACTTGAGCTGGTTTACGGTGCCAGGGACATCGCCGGCGTCTGGGCTGTAGAGCGTCTGAATAGAATCGACAATGAGCACGGTGGGTTTAAGCTTTTCAAGCACCCCCAGAATCACAGGAACATGGGTTTCGATGAGAATCTCAAGACCGTCTCGTTGAATCTTAAGGCGCTCTGCCCGCATTTTGATCTGGGCCGCCGATTCTTCGCCAGAGACGTACAACACTCGTCCGGCCGTTTTGATGCGGGCGGCCAACTGCAAAAGCAAAGTGGATTTCCCGATTCCCGGTTCCCCACCTACTAAGATTCCGGCACCGCGAACTAAACCGCCCCCCAACACCTGATTCACTTCGGCAATGCCCGTATCCCAGCGTTTTCCTTCTTGAGGGTCTAAGGCGGCTAAAGGAATACTGATCCCCCCACTAGAAGATTTGGGGGAACCGGGTTGAGGCGTGGAAGAGGCTGTAAGATTTTCTTCTTGGAAAGTGTTCCAGGCTCCGCATTGAGGGCAACGTCCTAACCAACGGGACTCTTGATGGGAACATTCTCGACAAACAAAAACCGTGCGTCGTTTCATGACTTCCTCAATTTCGAGAGGGCTTAAAGCCTGATTGAGCGACTAAGCTCAAAAAACCGCCAAAACTTTGCATTCCTTCTTTCCAGAGGCTTTCGGGAGGGCGTTCAAACACCAAGGACGCTTGGGCGGGGATTGGATGCCAAAGCCCGCGGTGAATTTCTGAATCTAACTGTTGGGGACCCCAACCCGCATACCCTTCATAGATATTTAAAGTCTTTCCCAGCGAAGAAAAAGAGTTTAATTTTGCCTGATTTTGAGATTCATCAGAATACAGCTTGAGACCTTCTAACGAAGGCTCAAACCAAATTCCTGGGGCGATGAGACGTTCCCCTTCCGTACGGTATTTTGCTGGTAAGCCATTATGAAGGCAAAAAAGCGTGCGGCTGACGGGGCCTCCCCTAAAGAAATTGACGTTATCAAGCCTCATCATGAGCCTGGCCATTTCTTCAATGGGTTTATTCACGATGAGTCCAAAGGCATTCTGCGTTGTGTGTTCCAGGATCAAGACAACAGAGCGTGAAAACATCGGATCGGTGACATCAAGATCGGCAAGTAAAAAAGACCCGACTAACGGGGTGAACGCATCTAGCATAACCTCAGATTAGCCAACTTCGCGTGGAAAATCCACCACGGACTGGACATTTGCTAGAAAGCGTTTCCACTCGTGGGAACTCAGCGGCGTCGGGGCATACAGTTCTTGATCGATCGCCTGTGAGATGAGGTTGAGTGGCTCGGCGAAATTCGGCCAGGACTTAGCCAATCGACTTAGGTAAGCGTGCGTAGTTTCGGAAGGCTGATAAGCGAAGCTTGTTCCTTGACTTTCTTTTTGAGCCCAGTACACCAGCCTGAGAAACGCTTCGGCAAGTTGTGAATAGCGTCGTTTTTGACCGTTTCTTGCCCAAGTTTGAGCTAGGGTTCGGGCCTCTGCCTTTTGCTGCCAGGGGGCTGAGTTTGAGAAAGTAGGCTTCCTTCGCAGCAGGGTACGCCAAAACCTTAAAAGTTGTTGAGATAAACGCCGTCGCCAATAGAAAAGCCAGGGCTCTTCTTGGGCTTTCCCTTGCAGAATTTCAACGAGAGGCCAAAGGAGAAACACAACTGCCGCTAAGGGAATTAAGGACAGTAAAACCGAGAAAAGCATCAGTAAGGCTTGAGCTACTGACGCGAAATATCTCAGCAAAGTTAACACCCCTATAAAAAGGAGCAATTGCCAAGGTTCAAGGGCTGGGGCCGAAAACTCTTGGTGTGGTAATGGGGAGGGAGTGGGGGGCGGGGTCGTCGCGGGGAGATTCGGCACCTGCTCTGCGGTAGAGGAAACGGCTAGGGTAACCCCATGTTCTGGCAGGGTGAATAAGGCTACAGCACCGGCACCGGCGAGTAATCCCCATGACGTTCCAAGAGTCCGGAGCTTTTGGGAGAGGCTCCAACGGTACCCCCAAACCAAGTCTTGGACTTCTCGTCGAAAAATCCGAAGGACGGGAAGCAGTCCTAAGCCCACGAGAACCGTGAGCGCTCCCAGCCCTAGTTGACCGGCAAGTTGGGTGAGAATCAAGGTTAATCCGGACATACTCAAGGTTGAAACCAGAAGGGCCCGTTCATCTTGCTGTGAAAAATCGGCCTCAGTTTGAAAGTCTCTCATCCGAAGGGCCAAGGCTGGCCCGCTGGATAGTCCATGAAGGTGTTGAAAAAGTCTGGCCCGAGGCGTGAGGTGCCTTTGCCAAAAAATCGCCAGAGCTCCAGCCAAAAGGGCAAATAAAAGACTGAGAAGATGGGGGGCGTGGGGAGCCCACCAAAGGGTATAGGGGTCTGTCACGGTGAGGCCCACACCGAGACCAGCGACCAAAATTGCCAATCTCCAGAGCTTTTTCCAAAAAGCCCCATGCAGGTACCTTGCTAAAGCGGTCCATAAACTCACCGAGACTAAAAAAACAGCCCACAAGAGTGTTACCGCCAGTGAGGGAAAGCTTCCCGTCAAAAGTTTCCAGAGGATGAGGGCATGAAAGAGGGGAAACCCGGCAGCCAAAAGGTGATGGACCCCATGAGGCGCTCGGAAAACCTCAAAGGGCTTCAAGATCTAGTGCCCCCCAACTGCTAAAATCTCTACGTGGCCATAGAACTGGCTCAGGAGTGTTTCCAACGCAGGCAAAGCGTCCTTGTCGTTGGGGTAAAGTTTGAATCTCGAGGGGAGGAGGTGCGGCCGCAACCCACCATAGCACGGGGGCAGGGGGTAAAATGGCCAGCCATTCTTCAGCTGGCGTTTTTCGGTCAGACAACTGGGCGAGTGCGAGGACTTCGAACAGGGGATATAAGTCGTTTAACGAATGTACTGGTCCCCAACAAGAGACTCCCGAAGTATCGGGCAAAGTGGCATTGGTGACCAACCAGACCTCATGCCCCGCGTTTAAGAAATGCCACAAAAACGAAGCGGCGATTTCGACGGCTCTTTCACTGTTTTCCCAGCGGAGGTGTTGTGGGTACTGTTCTTCGGCAAAATCGAGAACGATCGCCGTGGGACGAGCCCGGGTATGTTCGGATTCACGAACCATCAAAACCCCTCTGCGGGCGGATTCCGAGGCCGAAAGTCGACTGAGGGGGTCGCCGAACCCAAATTCCCGAAAACTAAAAAACCTTGAGGGGTCTTCCAGCAGTTCTTCGAGAAAGTGGTGAGACCCCAAGGGAATTCCTTTTTGGCCCATATGGTGAAGTGGACTCACCGCAGGAAAAAGCAGCAAATCTCGTTCAGGCCAGACCAAAGTAAAAGGGAATAGGCCCACAGGGTCGCTCGCCGCAACGGTAAGGGGGCCGAGGTGACGCAGCCCACGGGTTCTTCCTCGGGCGGGATACGAAAAGGTTTGACGTTGTCGAGGGCCAAAAGTGGCAAATACGCGTGCCTCTTTCCAGAGCTCTAGGTCAGCCGGTTGGTCAAAGATGCGGCAAACCCCCGCTGGTAACCAACCGGAGAAGCGAATTTCGAGATGAATGTGGTGAATATCGTGAGCAAAGGCCGAGTCTCGTTCGCGGCCAGTATCCGCTGAGAAGCTTTGGCGAAGGTGTAAAGACCAGAAGAAAGAGAAGAGTATCAGCAAACATCCAGTCGTGAGAGCCCAACGCAAAAGAACCCAGGGCAACAATTGGGTTAAAACCAGGGCCGTCCCTAAAGCCAACAAGCCCAGTCCCGTTTTCACGAGCCCGTTTTTCATGAGGTGGGTGCCGTTTCTTTCCCCAACGGCGTCGGTACCCGGTCTAAGATGGTCGTAAGGATGGTTTCAGCAGTCAGTCCCCTGGCAAGTGAGGCCGCTTTCACTAGGACTCTATGACGGGCTACCGGCAAAAAAAGTTCTTTAAGGTCGTCTGGGGTAACCCAACTTCGGCCTCGAAGTAAAGCTAGAGCTCTGCCGGCACGTAACAAGGCTTGGGCCCCTCGAGGGGATAAACCTAAACGGAGGCCGGGATCACTGCGGGTGGCTTGAGTGAGATCCAAGATGTATTCGATGAGCTTATCAGAGACCCAAACGGTGGAAACTTCGGCTTGCCAGCGTAAAAGGTCGTCCGGAGAACAGACGGGGTTCAGTTGGTCACTGGCATAAGTTCCAAAAGGAAGTTCGGTCAAAATGGAGGCTTCGGCTTCGCGTCCCGGGTATCCCAGGGCAAAACTTAACAAAAACCGATCTTTTTGGGCTTCCGGGAGGGGAAACGTTCCTTCGAAGTCAATGGAATTTTCTGTAGCCAAGACAAGAAAGGGGCGAGGGAGCGGACGGGTTTGACCATCTCGGCTAATTTCACCTTCGGCCATGGCTTGCAATAACGCCGCTTGAGTTCGGGGTGAAGCTCGGTTCAGTTCATCCAAAAGAAAAATATTGGTCTCAAGGGGACCTGGACGAAACGAGAATTGCCCATCTTGGGGGTTATAGACTGAAAAGCCTAATAAATCGGCTGGTACCAGGTCGGGTGTGCCCTGCACTCGCGTAAAAGCTCCCCCTACGACACGGGCTAGGGCCTTTGCTAAAAGTGTTTTTCCCACGCCAGGAATATCTTCTAACAGGATATGCCCTGGAGCCAGAAGACCAGCGACCAGCCAATCCAGGAAGCGTTCGTCCCCGCGAAACACTTTGCCAATCTCGCGGCCCATGGCCTGCCGTCCTTGAACGGCGCTCAAGCTTACAGGCGCGGTCATGACTCAAATTCCTGGGTCCGTGTGGGGTCGAATTCTAAGAAGTAGTAGACTACTCCCCCCGCTTTGGTTACGCGTACCTCACAGATTCCCAGCTTCGCTTGGCGGTCTAATTCCTGCTGGATCTGTTCGACACTCCAACTCCCCTCTAAGGCGGCACTGGCAGGTGTGACAATCCCCGCATGGGTTTTGGCCGTGCGGAGGACACATTTTTCAATGGTTTCTGGGGGTTGTGAGGGGGCGGCTTGGGTCGAGAGAACCAAATACCCGTCTCGGCGATTGGCGTCCTCGACCAGGTAGTTCATCCGGAGAAAATCATGCACAGAACCGATGAAAAAACCACCGCCGGTCATCAGCCACAAAACCCCGGTAGGAATTTTTCGCAGGTAAAAGCGATGCAGGCCAAATATTCCAAAGCCGCCAACAAACCACAACAGATAAGCTATCCAAAGCTGATAAAAAGGTTCGGGGGTGGCTGGCCTCGGACTAAACATATTCATCTCCTTCCATCAAGACCGCTTTGCCTTCACGAACCGCTTCACGGATCTCTTCGAGAAACTGCTGAAGGGTCTCTTTAACTTCTCGCTCAGGGGCCCCGGTTAGCAGATCGAGTTCAGCTTCGACCAAGAGCATTCGTCGGCTCGAGATATTCCGTTGAATTTTTTGCCGCAGGGGTTCATCAGAACCTTTCCAAATTAAGGCGAGCTGAGTTTCCGTTTTCGTTCTTAGTAACTCTTCAAAATCCCCATCGTAGATTTGAATTAATTGATCAACCGTAAATAACCGGCGGCGAATATCGTCGCCCAATTGGGGTTTGACGGCTTCCAAGCCCCGAAGAATGTTTTGCTCTTTATCAAAACTCATGTGCCTCAAGATGTCGGCCAAACGGGCTCGCCCATCAATTTCTTCGGTCGAAGCCGGTCCTAGGCGACGCATTTTTTCCCGTAAGCCTTCTTCAACCTTGTGAAGAATTTCTTTCGAAACCTTTTCGACTTTGGCCAAGCGTTTGATCAATGACACTCTGAGGTTCGGTTCTAAAGTTTTGAGGAAGACGGCAGACTGTTTCTTTTCTAAAAAGGGTAAAACGATTCCCAAAACCGCCGGGGATTCATCCCCTAAAAGGGCTATCAGGGCATTGCGGTCTAAATCTATAAGAAACGCAAAGGGGGGAGCCCCGCTGGGTAGGGTTTTCTTGAGGATGTTTTGGGACTTTTCTTGACCAAAAGCCCCCTCGAGGATGGCTTGGGCTACCGCCTTCCCCCCCCTAGGGTTTTGGGAACGTTCGGCCGCAATATACCCAAACTCTTTTAAAAGGGTTTGAGACTCCTGGGGAGTCACGGCTCGTACCTTGGCGATTTCGAGGCTAAGCGGTTCAATTAATTCGGGATCGAGGTGTCGTACCACTTTGGCGGCTTCGTCTTGTCCGAGTAAAACTAAAAACTTAGCGACTTTCCCAAGACTTG
>JAJXWL010000209.1 GCA_021781625.1 bacterium | reverse complement strand
AAGATGATTCAAGAAGAGCTCTCTCCGCTCCAGCAACGGGCTCTCACGGCGGCCTTTCAAGGGGTTTCGGGCGATGTTGTGGCACAAAAGCTAGGAATCTCTCGAGGTGCCCTTTACAAATTGCTCTATGATGCTCGTTGCAAATTAAAAAAGCTGTTCGACCAGACTTCGGTGGGGAGGAATGCACCATGAAAACTCCAGGGAAATGGGCCCTATTTCAATTTCTCTCTCGGTGGTTCCCCCCTAAAAAATCCTCCGAGCGGCTTCTTCTTTCCCCGCCACGCTTCAAAGTTGCGGTCCCGGGTCTCAATGTCACAGCTCTCAAGCAAATGATAGAACAAACGGAAACGGATGAACTGGATTGTGACCAAGTGTTTGTGCTTTTAGATCAGTATGCCGAACTTGTGGCTCAGAATAAGGACCCTGCCGTTTTGCTCCCCCAAGTATATCGCCATTTGAAACGGTGTCCGGATTGCCAGGAAGAGCTGACGGCTTTGCTGTTGGCCATTCAAACGGTAACCAAAACGTAATTTTTGTGAACAACTTCATCAAGACTTCAGTTTCTAGTCGTAATCTGGAAAACACAGGAGTTTTGAGATGCTAAATTACAAGAATTCGGGGGACTGGAAGAGTAAAGTCCCCCAAGTCACGGCCTTCTTTTGGATCATCAAGGTTTTGAGTACCACAGTCGGCGAGACAGCCGCAGACTATTTGAATCAGTCTTTGGGGCTGGGTCTTCAGGGGGCGACCTTGGTCATGGGGGTGTTATTTGTTATCGCCTTGGCTTTTCAGTTAACGGCGACACGCTACATCCCTTGGCGTTATTGGTTGACCGTAGCTTTGATTAGCATTGTGGGAACCCTTATCACAGATAATTTGTCAGATCAACTTCATGTTCCGCTGGCCTTATCTACCAGTGTTTTTTCGGTGGTGTTGATCGTGGTATTTGTGATTTGGTACCTGAACGAACGAACCCTATCGATCCATTCGATCCTTACCCCTCGTCGAGAACTCTTTTACTGGTTGGCCATCTTGTTTACTTTTTCGCTGGGGACCGCCGGGGGCGATTTTATGGGCGAAGCCCTCAACCTGGGGTACCCCCTCGCCTTGTCGATCTTTGCCCTGGCCATAGTTCTGATTGCGGCCTTGTATCGTTTAAAAGTTCTGGGGTCAGTTTTGTCATTTTGGTTGGCGTACATTCTCACGCGTCCTCTGGGAGCTTCGCTTGGTGATTTGATGACACAACCTGAGGGCGGGTTTGGTTGGAGCAAGGGCCTGGTGAACTTGGTCTTTTTTGTCGTGATTATTGCCCTTGTGATCTACCTGAGCCTCAGTAAGGTCGATAGCGAAAAAGAGCAATAATCATAAAGGTACGACGCTAAGCCAAGACCTGTTTGGCGGACAAACTTCGCAAAAGCTTTCCCGCTTCGCGAAAACCTAAAAGAACCTTTCGCTTTTCATCCCAAATGTGCAAAGTCAGCGAGCTAAGACTTGTCAAAAACGTTAAAGGGTTAGGTAATTGCAATTCGGGAGTCGCCCGGTAGCAGCGTTCAAGATTGTAGTTGGGAATATGTGGCCGTAAGTGATGAATATGATGAAAGCCTATATTGCCTGAAAACCACTGAAGCCACTTAGGAAGTTTGTAATGGGAACTTCCTAACATGGCGGCATTATGAAAACTCCAGTCCTCATTGTGTTCCCAGTAACCAGGATCAAATTGGTGTTGAACATAGAATAGCCATACACCTACGATGGAAGAAACATAAAACATCGGAAGTTCAATGGTCAAAACAAGATTCCAGCCTCCAAAAATGCCGAGTGAAGCTACCATTAGGAGAATACCTAAGTTGGTAATGAGCATGTTTTTCCGAATTTTTTTGTCGACTCGGCGGCTAGGGAAGCGTTGAAGTACATAAAAGAGAAGGGGCGGAACAATCAAGAACAAAAAGATTGGGTTACGATAAATCTTGTACCAGAAGCGTTTACTGGGTTTAGCTTGTTTGTATTCTTCTAGCGTCAAAGTCCAGATGTCTCCCACACCTCGCTTGTCCAGGTTGGAGGTTGTCGCATGGTGAATTCCATGGGCTTTTTGCCAATCCAAAAAAGGAGTAAAGGTCAGGATACCCAAAAGAGTTCCCACCACACGATTCGCTGAACGGCTAGCAAAAAAAGATCCATGAGTGCAATCATGGAAAAATATGAAAAGACGGATCATTAAGAAGCCTGAAGGGATAATCAGGAGCGCAGTTATGAAATAAGGTTGACCTGTTTTAGTCAACCAAATCATGGCAACCCACAACATAGCTAAAGGAATAACCGTGTTGAGGATTTGCCATAAAGCACGTGCTAAAGAAGGTTTCTCATACTTTTTTGTTTCACGGAACCACGCAGGGACGTGGGAGTTTTTTTCTTGTACCATATAAAGAGTATATCACATGTGATCGAGAAACGTTGGAAACCTGGCGTCGAAAGATCGAGGAACCTCAATCTTCCGCCTTTTGAGACCTCTTTTCGGCAATACGTCGCTCATTTTGATCCAGGATATACTTACGTAGGCGCAAGTTTTTGGGGGTAACTTCTAAAAGTTCGTCGTCACGTAAGAAGTTCAAACAGGCTTCCAGGGTCATTGGCTGAACAGGCGTTAAGATAATATTGTCGTCTTTACCGGCGGCGCGCATATTAGAAAGCTTTTTCTCTTTGGTGATGTTGACGTCGAGGTCTATCTCGCGGTTGTGTTCACCAACGATCATCCCTTCGTAGACGCTATTACCGGGGACGACAAAGATCCTCCCGCGCGGTTCCAGGTGGAAAATCCCATACGCTACGGCTTCGCCTTGACGGTCTGCGACGAGTGATCCGTTGGAGCGGGAAGGAATTTCTCCTCGGTAGTCTTCGTAACCGGCCAGGTAACTGTTCATGAGTCCGGTTCCTTTCGTATCGGTCAAAAACTCGTCGCGGTAACCAATGAGGGAGCGGCTGGGGGCTGAAAACTCGAGTCTGACGCGACCGGAACCATGGTTGACCATGTTGGTCATGCGGCATTTGCGTTTCGAGAGTTTTTCGGTGACAATTCCCGTATAGGTCTCTTCGCAGTCAATAAATAGGTGTTCGATGGGCTCTTTCTTTTTGCCGTCTATGGTTTTGAGAATAACCCGTGGACGACCGACACCGAATTCGTAGCCTTCACGGCGCATTGTCTCAATAATGATGGCCATTTGGAACTCTCCCCGGCCTTTGACGGTAAAGCTTTCTTTGTCAGGACTTTCTTCAACCCGGATGGCCACGTTCCGCAAGGCTTCTCGTTCTAGACGTTCTTTAATTTTTCCCGGTTGGACGAACTTGCCTTCTTGCCCGGCAAAGGGGCTGGAATTGCGGTAAAAGTTCATGGCCACGGTGGGTTCGTCGACGGTGAGTCGTTTCAAAGCGGCCGGGTTGTCGCGGGTGGCGATGGTATCGCCAATTTTGACGTCGGTAACGCCCGATAAGATAATGATGTCACCGGGTTCTGCTGTATCCGAATCGGCCAGATTGACGCCGCTGTAGACCTGAAGTTTTGTGATCTTGAGGGACGTGGGACTCCCAGATTCCCCGACACAAACCAGGGCATCACCGCTTTTAGCCCGTCCATGGTGAACTTTACCAACGGCTAAACGGCCCAGGTAATCGGAATAATCGAGGTCGCTGACCAACATTTGAAAGGGAGCGTCAGCGTC